>CAYTSB010000072.1:0-1506 GCA_964440405.1 uncultured Muribaculaceae bacterium | reverse complement strand
AGAAATCCGGTTATAAGAACTCTAGTAGTATCCGGGTATTTATCTTTTATACGACTTAATAACTCAATTCCATTCATCCCCGGAAGTTTGTAATCAGATATGACTAAATTAAAATTAAGTTCTTCAAATTGTTCTAACGCAGCCTCGGCATTTTTAGCAATAATGACTTTATTAATTAAATCTAGATTTTTTAACGATAAAAATAAACTAACTAATGTTTGGGGATTATCATCTATAATTAAAATATTTTTTGAGTTCACTTTTTCATTATTTATTTTAAGAAGTGAATCTATTTTATATTCTTGACTTTCTTTTTCATTCAAGCTATAACCATCTTTATTTATTTTTGATGTAATATCTTTATCTAAATTGGAATTTATTGGAGCAGTTTTTTCTAGTTTAATATCAAATAATAATCCTGCACTCATTTCATTTTTGAAATCTAAATTTAATTTTTCATTAGCTTTTTTATATCTAAAGTTCCACCTCTATGTTGAAGTAATTTGTTGATTGAACCTATATCAATTTTTGATTCTTGATTTGACATGATGTCAAGATTTTTTTGAGATATTTCTCCCGCGTTTAATTGAATTAAAATATGGACATCACTATCAGTTTCAAATGTTTTAAAGTGAAGTTCGCCTGAATTCATAAGTTCAATAGTTTTTAATAATATACAGACAATAATATAGTTCAATTGATGAAAATTGAAACTAACTAAAGGTAACTCACTAAAATCTTCTCTAATTGTATACCTATTTTTTAACTGTTCTTCTAATAGGAGTATACTGGTATTAACAACTTCATTTACATCTATTAGATTTATATTACCTTCAAAGTAAACTAGTTTTCTGAAAGCTTTGACTATTAAATCTATTTTTTTTCCACTTCTCATATTCAAGTCTAGTATATTTTGAAGAATATCGAATTTTGAATCTTCTATGTTCTTTTTATTACATTGATCTTTAAGTGTATTGATTTCTTCTTTTAACAAAGCCTTTATTATATTTTGATTTTTTAGCGTGCCATTATTATTTAGAGTAGAAAGCTTTTCTATGTGATTAACTAAATTAATATTAATGTTGTTTCCATTTGCATCTTTTCTTAATTTAATCATTTCTTCTTGTAATACTTCAGTGCTGGCCATGGCCGAAGTCAAAGAATTATTAATTTCATGAATTATCCCGGGAACTAAATCCAAAATAATTATAGATTCTCTAGATAAATCCTCTTTAGAAATGGTCATATTTTCGTACTCTTTATCGGATAAGGTTATCATAATTACTACCTCAATTAATTTTTATCTTCATTTGACATAGTAACTAAAAAACAAAAAAATTAAAAATTTACAATATGTAAATAAATATTAGTATTCAGCTATATAAACTTTTCGGGTTATTATTGACTTTTAATAGTTAGAAAATATTTTATATTATTGAAAAAAATAATTTACAATTTTAGGTTATTTGAAGAATCTATATTTTAGTTATATTTACTAATATATGG
>CAYTSB010000071.1:0-2100 GCA_964440405.1 uncultured Muribaculaceae bacterium | reverse complement strand
CCCATTTGAATACGATAATCCAATTTGTGAAAAGTGTGGTTTGCCGATAAAGCAAACTGATTGCTAACTATGTTATATATATACTATATATTAATTATTTTATTATTAATTAGTTATGAATCTCAATATTTCACAATCTGCGAAATTTCAAGAAAAATATAATCAACTTTTGCAAAAAGTAAAAGAGAGGTGGTATGGATTATTGGCTGAAGATATTAACATTTCTGAAAGTAAAGCATCAAGAGTATTAAATAAAAAACAATTTGATATACTAACTTTAATAGAAATGGCATCAATTTGTGGATATGAAAGTTATTTCTACTTTTTAGAAAGACCTTAATTTTAAAAATTATGAATAAAAAACTTGATTTAGTAATAGTAGAGGCTATTAAATCAATTATAGCTGAATCAGATTTTGATGTTGATTATGACATTAAAAAAGATAATTGTGACCCTACTAAATTAAAAAGGGTTATTGATGGTGCTAAGAAAAAAGAAATTATTACTGTTAATATTACTTTAACTAAAAATTTAGAATAGTTATGACAAAGCCAACAATTGCTTCAGTAGTAAAAGAGGTTGCTAAAAGAAAACCTATTAATGTTGATAAAATGGTTCAGGATATTAATAAACAATATCCTGAACTTGGTATGACTAAAAAAGAGTTGAATAATTTCTTATATTCAGAGTACTATGGAGAAGATTATGAGAGATGTGTTAATATTAAAAATTTTTATTAACTATGGAATTTACAATAGAAGAATTTAAGGAACTAAATTTAAGTCCTAATGCTTATTTGCTTTTATTTAGTATTGCAACTCAAGACTTGGAACTACAGTCTCAAATTAATAGTAAATGTGGTAATTCTGAATTTAGAATAGCTTTATATGAATTACAATACTTAGGATATATTAAAATTAATGGAGATTTAAGTTGGGTTGAAAGACAAAAAGTATTAGATTTACGTAATAAGATTAGCCCAGAACCTAAGTTTGAGGAATTTTGGGATAAATATCATGAAATAGTTAAAGAATGGAATAAAACTGATAAAGTACCTACTGAAAAATACTGGAAAAAATTAACTAAAAAAGAGAAACAATTAGCTATTGATAATATTCAATCTTATTATGATAGTTTACCAGTATATACTACAGGCAAGCCTGTCAAAAAAGCCAGAACATATTTATCTGATAAAAACTTTAATGATAACTTTAAAGTTGAAGAAGATAAAAGAAGAAGTTTAAATAAAATGATATAATGGATTTAAGTTTAAGATTTATCTCAAAAATAATAGTAGAATTGACAATACAAAATAATTCTACTACTATAACTGAAGATATTGCTAAATCAGATGGAAGCATACCTTTAGAATTTATTGAAAATTTAAAAGATATAGTTGAACGATTAGAGGAACATAACAAATACTTATGAGTGGAAGATTAGAAAGGTATAAAAAAGCTAAACAAGATAGATTAGATGATTAATGAAAGAATAGAACAGTTAAAAGAGTTAAAAGCACTTAGAGAAGCTGGTAAGTTTCCAGGTATTCCTATATATCCAAAATATGAAAGATTTGGAGATTATATGCCAGCACTCTTAAAAAGTGTAATGTATTTAGTTACAGCACATTCTGGAGTCGGTAAAACACAATTTTGGAAAGATTTCTTCCTATTTCTTCCTATACAAATTATGAAAAAATTTCCTCAATATGAAATAAAATTAAAATTTATTATATTTTTGTTAGAAGAAACTGAAGAAGAATTTGTGGATAGTATTATATCAGGATTATTATTAAGAGAAAAGAGCTTGAAAGTTGATCCTCTTGAATTAAAGTCCATGAAAAAAAATCCTCTATCTAAAGAAATATTAAAAGCTATTGAAGAAATAGCTCCTTTAGTTAAAGAAATTTTAGATATGTGTGAATTACATTCAAATACATATAATCCTACTGGAATGTATTATGCTGTTAGAGATTATGCTAAAACTCATGGGGAAATAGTTTATGAAGATAGAGAATTTACTTATAGAAATGATGATGGTTCTGAACGTAAAGAAATAGTAAGTGTATTTAAGGAGTATGTACCTAAAGATAATAACGAA
>CAYTSB010000070.1:0-2238 GCA_964440405.1 uncultured Muribaculaceae bacterium | reverse complement strand
CAGTTTCTTTAAATAACTAACATAGTTATTTTTTAAGTTTCTATTAACCTCATTAGCTATTTCAATGCTGGTTTCCTTTGAACTTTCATTGGTAACATCCTTAAAAAGAAAGTTATCTAATGTCAAATAACACTCTAGTAAAGATTTATTATAGCTATTTTCACTATCAGAAATAATAAAATCTTGATCAGGAACTGCCAATCTTTCATCATATCTTCTTCTTAATGAAGTCAGATAATCTGTATAGGTGATAACTACCAAATCAATATATATTTTTACTAATTCATACAATTCAGCAAATAAGTTTTGATAGCCGTCATTAGAAAATGTTTCACTAATTAATTGGTTTAAAACT
Source organism: uncultured Muribaculaceae bacterium (assembly GCA_964440405.1). Lineage (GTDB taxonomy): Bacteria > Bacillota_I > Bacilli_A > RF39 > UBA660 > DAOSVX01. The sequence goes on along the minus strand of CAYTSB010000070.1, from coordinate 1,883 downwards.
ACAATACTGTTAAAAATGGATTTTTCCATTATAATAAGATCATAGTCCATTTCGGCTAGTTCTTTTAACCTTCTAATTGATTCCTTTACTAACAATAGACTTGGGTTTTCACTTGATGAATTAACTTTTTTAATAAACTCAAATGAAGATTTTAAACTTGGAACAGTTAATACTTTTAAATTAGCATCGCTATAATATTGGCTTAAATTTCTAATTATTGTTCTTTTACCGGTATAAGGAGTTCCCATTACTTCAATAATATAAGGTTTACCGATTCTGGCGATATGATTAAGTTTACTAATTTCATCTCTTTGACCACAAAATTTTCTTAAAGTAGCATAGTCCTGTAAATTATTTCCAAAAATTAGTTTTTTAAAATTTTCTTCTTCTAATTTACTTTCAAACATTTTTTTAATTAAATTATTTAATCTCCTAAATAAAGGATTAAGAGGATCTTCGCCTAAAATCAAACTATTATAAACGCTTGAATAATACCAGTGATATTGATCAAAATCCCTTTTAAAATTAGAAAAATCAGCATAGCCTTTTTTAGCAGTTGCGATAATAAAATCTTCTAAATTACTGATTTTATCAGCACAGATAACCGCTTTATTTCTTAGCGATAAGTTTTTTGCACGACTCACAGTTCCCTGTTTTCTTATTTCCCAATCTTCACCAGGATTTGATTCAGTAGCTGTTTCCACTAAATAAGCAATATCATCGCCAAATTCTTTTCTAATATCTTCCACCGTTATCGTATAGTGGGAATCTTCAATTACATCATGAAAATAACCGGCTGCAACAATGTTATCATCATAGCCAAGTTCCTCCAATATTTTACCTACTCGTAAAGGATGCGCTATAACTGGAATATCCGGTTCATCTAATCTGTGTTTGTCGGCATGTACTTTAACAGCAAACTTTAAGGCTCTTTCTTTTACTCCCACAAGTCTCCTTTTGATAATTCAACTATTAAATTATAATTATCGTCTTTAGCCATAATGTTTTTTTCAATATTATGACATTTATTACATTTATAAATAATTTTAAAATCACTTTTTTTATTTTTTTCAATACCAATTGGTTTTAAAATTCCTTGACATTCTTCTTTACGATCACCAGGCATGATATCGACATGCTTTGAGTAAAGACAAAAAGGACAATGATCTCTAGCTGTATAATTTAAAGGCAATACTTTTTGACCACAAACTTCACAAACAAATTCTTCGTCTTTCATTGTAAATTTTTTTGAATCCATAAGTCACCTTCTTAAGCCGATATTATAACATAAATAAAATTCTATACAAGATTTTTTAGAATTTTACTTCTTTATGCTTCCTCTTCTTATTGAACAAAAGCAAAAAACATGATACCATGTTTCCAAGAAAGAAGGAAAATTTTAATGGAAATGAACCAAAATAAAAGAAACAAAGTATTAATTATTATATGTGTTATATTTGGAATTCTTTTAATAACTTTAGGTGGTTATATTGTATATAATAAATTTATAGTAAATAACGGTACAGAAGCTTATATTGGAAAATTTATGGCAATTGATGGAGATCCAAATGATAGTTACATAGAGCTCTATTCTAACAACAAATATAAAAGAAACAATAATTTTTGTTCAGAAACTGTCATATTTGAAGGTATATATTCTGTAAGTGAAGAAAATGGGATTACAATAATAACATTTACAAGTGAAACTGATGAATATGGCCATGATGTCGATACTTTAGATCCACTATTGTCTTTCAAATTTGCTAATAACAAATTATCTTTAATAAATGAAACTAATGAGTATGGTTATTATGATTGCTCTAATGTTCGTACATTTGAGAAACAATAATAATATAAAATCTATTGTTTAAGAAAAAATTATT
>CAYTSB010000069.1:0-2737 GCA_964440405.1 uncultured Muribaculaceae bacterium | reverse complement strand
ATGAAATTTAAAATAGCCAGTACAGCGAGTATCACTCATAATATCTCAATCAACTGGTCAAATGTGACAAATACATATTGTCAATATCAAAAAAATGGAACATGTACAGGTTTAAATACAGACACCTATGTGGGAGATGAATTAAACTACTCCCTATATGAATGTACACAAACCGATTATAATAACGCAACTTTAGCCAATGTAAAAACCAACTGCATGATAGCCGGTAATCCATATCGAAGTGCACCATTAACTGGCGAAACAACTGCTTTGCAAAACAGTGAAAAAATTTCAATTTTACCATGAACAGCGACGGTCCTATGTACAACAGCCGCGTCCCGTCTGGCTCCGGTGTTCGTCCGACAGTTTCTCTGAAATCCGAAACGATAATCACAGGTGGAACAGGAACTTTAACTGATCCTTATATCATTGCATCGTAGAAAATAAAATATTTAATTAATATTACGAAAGTAATATTTTTTTTTAAAGGAAATTAAAAATAGATGGTTAATATATAATTAGGAGGACTTATGGAAAGCGTAATTAATTTATTAAAAAAGTATCATCTATATTTAATATTATTAATAGTTGGAGGAGGAGTTTTAGTTAACAGTTATTTTATTTTTTTTAAAGAAGTTGAAAAAGAAGAAATAGCAATAGTTATTGAAGAGAATAATAAAGAAGATAAAATAATTGATGAATTTTATGTTGATATAAAAGGCTATATTAAAAAACCGGGAGTATATTTGGTTAAAGAAGATACTTTGGTTAACGATCTAATTAAAATGGCCGGTGGAATTACTAAAAATGGGACAACTGCTAATTTAAATTTAAGTAAAAAATTAACTAGTGAAATGGTCATCATTATTAATAGTAAATCAGAATTAAAAGACAGTACTAAAATTATAACTATTAAAGAAGATTGTGTTTGTGATACAGTTGTAATTAATGAGTGTCTTGATAATAATGATAGTGATAGTGATACTAATCAAACTGCTAAAAAAGTATCAATTAATAATGGCACTTTAGAAGAGTTAATGTCTTTATCAGGAATAGGTGAATCAAAAGCTAAGGCAATAATCAGTTATCGTAGTGAAAATGGCTTATTTAAAAGTATTGAAGATATAATGAATGTTAGTGGTATAGGAGAAGCAGTATTTGTTAAAATTAAGGAAAATATTACTATTTGATTATCTATACTATATAATATTTTTAATAGCAATAATTTTATTTGTAGCTAATTCTATTATAAAAAAACAAAGTGTTCTAAATAGTAATGATAATAGTTTTGAAGGAATAGTGAGCAGCTATAAAATAAATGGTGATAATTTAAGTTTTATTTTAAAGAGTAAGGAAAAAATTAAATGTAGTTATTATGTTAAAACTGAAACTGAAAAAAATTATTATTTAGCTAATTTAAAATATGGTACCAAATTAAAAATTACTGGTAATTTAAAAGAACCAATTAACAATACAATTCCTAATACTTTTAATTATAAAAAATATTTGTATTATCAAAATATTTTTTATTTATTGGAAATAGATCAAATTGAAATCATTTCTAATAAAGCCAATGTTTTTTATCAAGTCAAGAATGCTATTAATAAATATCTTCTAAAATTTAAAAACTATGACTATCTTTTAGCATTTATAGTTGGTAATGATGATTATTTAGATAGTGAGATGGTTAGCAATTATCAAGTGTTGGGAGCATCCCATTTATTTGCAATATCGGGATCAAATATTGTTTTATTTGCCCAATGTTTAATCTTTATTTTTAAAAAGTTAAAGATATCTGAAAATAAAAGATATTATTTAGTAATGCTGTTCTTATTGTTTTTTTGTTTTTTAACTAATTTTAGTGCATCAGTTTTAAGAGCCAGTTTATTTTTCTCATTATTAAGTCTTAATAAAATATTCTATACTCATATTAAAACAATTAATATTTATTTACTGACTTTAGCTATTTTAATATTTATTAATCCCAATATTTTATATGATTTAGGAGCACAATATTCATTTGTTACCTCGTTAGGATTAATTCTATTTAATGATAAATTAAATAGTAAAAATTATTTTATTAGTTTAATCAAAATATCTTTTATTTCATTTTTATTCAGTTTGCCAATTAGTGCTCTTAATTTTTATGAATTAAATTTATTAAGTATCGTTAATAATCTTATTCTAGTTCCTTTAATATCTTTAATAGTTTATCCAACCTCTTTAATTGTAATATTTTTACCTTTTTTAGAATTTATCTTTACTATTTTGGTTAATATTATGGAATGGATAACAGTTTTTTTAACAAAGTTTAATCTTAGCATTTTAATTCCTAAAACAGGTTTTATCTTCTGGATTATTTATTACTGGTTAATTATTAAATATTTGAAAAAAGCTAAAAAGAGTTTGTTAATAGTTATTATCTTATTTCTAATTTTAAACCGTTACAAAAGCATATTAGATTCGAACTATTACATCTATTATCTCGATGTGGGACAGGGAGACTCCAGTTTACTTATCAGTCCTAGATCTAAAGAAATAATTATGATTGATACGGGTGGTAAATTAGATTATTCTAAAGCAGCTTGGGCTATAAAAAATACCAATTTTAAAATAAGTAATAATACTATCTATTTTTTAAAAAGCCTGGGAATTAATAAAATAGATTTATTAATAATAACTCATGGAGATGAAGATCATGCTGGAGAAGCATTAAATATTATAAATAATATTAAAG
>CAYTSB010000068.1:0-2769 GCA_964440405.1 uncultured Muribaculaceae bacterium | reverse complement strand
CTAGCACCAATTCGCCTAAAAGTGAATTGGTAAGTCTATATACTAAGGGAAAAATTGGTATTTGTCAATAGCTTTTTACTACAAATTTTCAATTTAAGTAGGTGAGTAAATGAATATAGAAAATATTAAAGGAGTAGGTCCTAAAACTGTTAAACTATTAAATAAAATTAATGTATTTAATCTAAGTGATTTACTTACTTATTATCCTTATCGTTACCAGATATATAATATCATTAATATCAATAATGCGATGGAAGATATTGAAGTGGTTGTGACTGGTAAAATTAATTCTAATATCACTTTAAATTATATTAAAAAGAATTTAAATAAAATAGCTTTTAAAGCTTTAGTTAATGATATTTTAATTAATGTTACTATTTTTAATAGAGCATTTTTAAAACCATTACTTACTTTAAATAAAGATATTAATTTAATTGGTAAATATAATTCTAAGAATAATTCCTTTATTGCTTCTAATATTACTTTTGATAAAATAGATAAGCTTAAGATCGAACCAGTTTATCATTTGATTAGTGGGCTTCATAATAAACAGCTGATTAATATTATTGATAACGCTTTAACTTCTAACTATTCGTTAACAGATTATATTCCATATTATTTAAATAAAAAATATAATTTTATTACTAAAGAAGTAGCTTTAAAATATATTCATACTTCTAATAATTTTGAAGAGATAAAAAAAGCCAAATTAAAATTAATTTATGAAGAATTATTCCAGTTTATGTTTAAAATCAATTATTTAAAATATCGTAATAATTTAAATGGTACTGCAATTGTTAGAGAATTTGATCCTAAGAAAATCAATGAGTTTATTAATAATTTGCCCTTTAATTTAACTAATGATCAATTAAAAACGGTAGAAGAAATTATTAATGATTTTAAAAGTCATAAGCGAATGAATCGTCTGTTACTAGGAGATGTCGGTAGTGGCAAAACAATTATCGCAGTTATTGCTTTGTATATTAATTATTTAAGTGGCTATCAGGGAGTGTTAATGGCTCCAACTGAAATTTTAGCTAGTCAGCATTATAAATCTGTAACTAAATTACTTCCGGATTTAAATATTTTTTTACTTACAGGAAGCACTTCTAAAAAAGACAAAACTAAAATTCTAGAAGATTTAAATTGTAATAAAACAGATATTATTTTGGGTACTCATTCATTGTTAAATGAAGAAGTGGTATTTAATAATTTGGGTTTAGTAGTGACTGATGAGCAACATCGTTTTGGAGTTAATCAACGAAATAACTTGCAAAATAAAGGACATATGCCGGATGTTATTTATTTAAGTGCGACACCAATACCTAGAACCTATGCTTTAACTTTATATGGTGATATGGATATTTCTTTAATTAAAGAAAAACCTCAGGGCAGAAAAGATATTTTAACTCTACTAAAAAAAGAAGCTGATATAAAAGATATTCTTGGTTTAATGCTGAAAGAAATAAAAGAAAATCACCAAATTTATGTCGTTGCTCCTTTAATTGAAGAAAATGAGGAATCAAATCTAAATGATATTTTAAAATTAAAAGAAAAATTTAATATAGCTTTTAATAGCAAAGTGCCAATTGAAATATTACATGGTAAGATTAAATCCAAAGAAAAAGAACGAATTATGCAAGATTTTAAACAAAATAAAATCAAGGTTTTAATTTCCACCACTGTTATTGAAGTGGGAATCGATGTTAGTAATGCTACAATGATGGTTATTTTTAATGCAGAAAGATTTGGTCTTGCTACACTCCACCAATTAAGAGGAAGAATTGGTAGAAGTGAACTAGAGAGTAAATGTATTTTGATTAGTAATTATGATAATCAAAGATTAAATACTTTAGTAGAGAGTAATGATGGCTTCTATATTAGTGAACAGGACTTTATTCAAAGAGGTGAAGGTGATCTTTTTGGAATTAAACAAAGTGGTGATATGACTTTTAAAATAGCATCCTTACAAAGAGATTATAAAATCTTAGTTCAAACTAAAGAAGATTCTAATGAATTTATTAAAGAAAATATCCAAGATAATTTTAGTAGATATCAGGAATACAAAGAAATAATAAAAAGTATAGATTTTAATAATTAATCTATACTTTATTTAAATGGTGAAAAGTAATCAAGGACTTTACCTATATTATCTATAATACGGTTGTTTTTTCCTTTTGATTCTTTTTGTTTTTCCCATAAGATGGTTCTATATATTTTTTCTAAATCATTACCATCATTTAAATAACATCTTTTTTTAATATCAAAAGCATGCTTATAATCTACAATTTCCCCAGTTGCCCTGTTTTTTCTAATTACTATAAAAAAACTTTTGCTAAATAAATATTGTTCAACCATATTTAAATGAGAGGGATCTTCAAAATGAATTAATCCTAAAGTATGTAATTCACTTGTATCATTATAATAAATATATACTTTTCCATAAATGTCATAATATTGGCCGATTGATTCTTTAACATGTAAAACAGCATTATTGTCAATATTTTCATCTCTAGTATATGCTACAGTTGGAGAACTTTTTAGTGCTTCCATTATAAACATTCCTTTCGTAATAAGTTATTATATAACAAATATGTAAAAAGTAAAGTAAAATTGATTTGACAAACTTCTAAAAAAATTATATTATTAAATTAGCATGATACACATGTATTATGCATTGATATCTCTTACGATCTAATAATGTGAGAGTGTATCAACCAAAACCCCCTGAAGGAGCCGAAAGGCTCTCATTTTTTGTTTAAACCCAGT
>CAYTSB010000067.1:0-2864 GCA_964440405.1 uncultured Muribaculaceae bacterium | reverse complement strand
TTTAGTTGGAGGGAAGGATTATAGTGTTAGTCAATACAATAGAGCAACTCAAGCAAAAAGACAAGTTGGGTCAGCAATGAAGCCAATTTTATATTACGCTGCTTTAGAAAATGGGATGACTGCTTCTAGCACTTTTTTAAGTGAAGAAACGACTTTTGTTTTTTCAAATAATAAAACATATTCTCCTGCCAACTATAATAATCTTTATGCTAATAAAAATATTACAATGGCTGCTGCTGTAGCCTATTCTGATAATATTTATGCTGTTAAAACACATTTATTTCTAGGCGAAGATGTTTTAGTTGATGTGGCAAAAAGATTCGGCATTAAAGAAAATTTAACCCCCAATCCATCTTTGGCTTTAGGAAGTGATGAGATTAGTATGATAGATTTTGCTAATGCTTACAATGTTTTAGCGAGTGGTGGATATACAAATGATTTGTTTTTTATTAGAAAAATAGAAGACTTAAACGGTAATGTTTTATATGAAAAGAAATTAAAAAAAGATTTAATAGCTGATCCTAATTATGTTTATATTTTAAATGAGCTTTTAACAGCGCCTTACAATCCAGCATTTAATGATTATAATACGCCAACTAATTCTTTATTAACTTCTAGAGTATCTAGAAAATATTCAATGAAAAGTGGATCTACTAATAGTGATTACTGGATGATTGGATATAATAAAGATGCCCTGATGCTTGTTTGGACTGGAAATGATGATTCTTCAGATTTAAAAGTAAAAGATTCCAAAATTTCAAAATTAATCTGGCTAGATACAATAGAATCTTATTTTAAAAATAAAGATACCAGTTGGTATGAAACTCCAAAGCATGTTGTTGCTAAGATTCAAAACGGCATTACAGGAGAAGTAAATAATAAAAACAAATTTTTGTTTTATTATTTAAAAGGAACTGAAAATACAACAAAATAAAAAGCTCATTTAAGAGCTATTCATCAATTTTATTTTTATCAATCTTAATAACAACTTGATATAAATTATCCAAATCCAATTCTTCTAAATCAATATTTAATCCTTGATTTTCAATATCTTTAGCTGTTTTTCTGATTAAAGAAATAGCATTAGGAATACCAAAAACATTTTCATCAACAACTGGTGGACGATAATTGGGATCAAGAGTTTCTATTTGAGATACTGGATCCATTAAATTGGTAGCATCCGGTTCTTTATACATTACTTCAACATTTTCGCCATTATTAGATTCAAACGGCTTTATTTCTGGTAAATCAGTAGGAAGTGGATTAGGTGATACAATATCTAAAACCTCAACCGGAGATTCACCTTTATCTAATTCTATTGCTTGGCTTGATAAAGAAGGTTGATTAGATGGCGATGTAAATATATCTGGGGTTGGTTCTATTTTTTGCTCTTCTACCTGCTCACTAATATTCATATTTGCTTCTTCATCTTCCAAAAAGTTAAAAAATCTCCCTGTTTGTTTATTTTCTTCAAGAATTTGTGGCATAGGCCCAACATTTACCTGAGTGCCTTCTTTTTCTTTTTCAGTCATAAGTAAGCTTTCAATAGCAGGGCTTTCCTTAATTGGATTAATATCCGTTGCATTTGTTTTTATATCTTCAACACTAGGTGCTTCTTCAATTAATGGCGTTTCGTCTATTTTTAGCATACCAAATGATTCTCCTTGTAATTTAGAGAGTTCTATATCTAACTGCTTTACTGTCATTCTCTCATTAATAATTCGCTCTAATAATTTCACTTGTTCTTCTTTACTTAAAATTTGCAATAAACTTCGAGCGTGTCTTTCAGATATTTTTTCCTCAACTAAAGCTTGTTGAACTTCATCTGCTAAATTAAGTAATCTTAATTTATTTGCTATTGAAGATTGTGACATTCCAATTCTTTTGGCCAATTCATCTTGCGTTAAATACCCTCTATCCAATAATGTTTTATATGATTTAGCCTCTTCAATTGGAGTTAAATTTTTTCTTTGAATATTTTCTATCAAGGCCACTTCTGCACTATCATTATCATTTAAATTAGTAATAATTGCCGGTACTTTAGCAAGGCCTGCTAATTTAGCAGCTTTAAATCTTCTTTCCCCTGCAATAATTTCATACTTATCTTGAACTCTTCTTAAGACAAGAGGCTGAATTATTCCATGTTCTTTAATTGAAGCTGTTAATTCTTCCATTGCTTTATTATCAAAAGCTAATCGCGGTTGAAAACGATTAGGAATTATTTCTTCAATAAAAACTTCCACAATTTGTGGCTCAAAATTCATGTTGCCACCCCTTTTTCTATTCTCTTTAATTCTATCTTATAATTTGTTTTTTTTCAATGGTTTTTTGACAATTTTATTAAAATCACGCGGATATGCTTTTAAAGTATGATTAACCTTCTCAGCTTTTATTAAAGTTCTATCGTGATTTAAAATCGGCAATTTAAGTTCCTTTATATCAGTTATTTTTGCTCCTAATAAATTAATAGCATATTCTCCATCGGCTATTTCATCTACTATTTTGCCTTTCATAGCTATAAAAAACCCATTTACTTTAACTAAGGGCAAACAAAGCTCTGCTAAAATATTTAAAGGTGCCACTGCTCTGGAAATTACAATATCATATTTTTCAAAGTTGCTTTTAGCATAAATTTCAGCGCGATTATTAATAGCTTTTATCTTTGTTAATTTTAACTCCTGAATAATAAAGTTCAAAAAATCTATTTTTTTGTTATTTGAATCTAACAAATCCACTTTCAAATCTTTAAAAAATATTTTTAAAACAATTCCGGGAAAACCTGCTCCCGTTCCAATATCCAACAAATTTCCTTCTAAATCAACAATTTTAATAACTGTTAAAGAATCATAAAAATGTTTTAAAAA
>CAYTSB010000066.1:0-2894 GCA_964440405.1 uncultured Muribaculaceae bacterium | reverse complement strand
CTGGGAATCTTTCTATATTCCTTTTTACAGCTCTATTAACATCTTTTGTCCCATTAACACATTTATATAGTTTTGCTAAATCACTATCAAGCATTACTTGTTTACCTCTTATTTCATAAATTAAGGTTTCTACGCTTATTTCTTCTTTTATAATTATTTCATTCATTTTATTTTTTTCCTTTCTAATAAAAAAAGTATACTAAGCAAAATGCTAGTATACCCGAATAAATATATTTTTCTTACCTAAAAACATAGATTATCGACACAAATTATATTTATCAACACTTGGTAAGTTAATTGACGTATTTACTATAACATTGATATTAAATATATGCTATAATCAATTTATAGTTTTAATCAAAGATTTTTCTTTGTATGAGTTTAGTTTTCGCTCCAATTGAAAATGAAATGGTTTCCAAAAGTTGGAAAAATTGATGTATAATAAAAATACATTAATTCTAACTGAAGGGAGTTATTTTTTATGAAAACAGATAATAAAATATTATCATTCATTATTAATGAAGATAATGAATTGTTGCTCTTAAAAGGAAATTCCATGGATCCACAACTAAAAAAGTCAATTTGGTATGTGGTTACTGGTAGTATTGAAAACTATGATATGACATTAGAAGATGCAGTTGCTAGAGAGATTATGGAAGAAACTAATCTTAAAGCAATCAAAGTCACTAATTTAAACTGGATATTTAAGTATAATTCGTTAGGAACTATATGTACTGAATATGTCTTTATTTCAACAGTTAAACGAGATAAAATAATACTTAATTTTGAAAACATAGATTATGAGTGGTTAAGTATAAAAGACTTTATTAAAAAAATATATTGGTTCAGTGATAAAGAAACTTTAATAAATGTTTTAGAAGCTTATCTTGATGGTAAAATATATTTTAAAGAAATAAATACTATAGATTTCACACTAAACAGTTAAAAACTTTCTAACATTTATTAATCTAATTAACATATTGTCAAATTAAGTAAATATTTTCTATTATCAAGTAAATACTAATACAAGAATATGTTATACTTAATCAAGGTGACTAACTATCAGAAGTCAAGAGAAATTGATGATTTCTTTAAAAAATAAATTATTACATGAGAAAAAGTTTTTAAAAATACAAATTTTTAAAAATTAAGTAAAAGTATAAATTAATTTATAGTCACCAATTACAAATTAATTATATGTCTTACCAGACAGGCTTTACTTCTTTTTCGAAAAAGAAGTAAAAGAAGAAACCGGCAAATGTTATATTAATTTAGTTGCATCAAATATGATGTTTTCAGATTCTAATTTATAAATAACTCTGACAAGTTTTTTAGCAACATGAGTTAAGGCAACTCTATGTGGCTTACCTTCGTTACGTTTTTTATAATAGAATTCTGTGAATATAGGTTCATGCATAAAAACATATTCTGCTGAGTTCATCAAAAAATATCTTAGATGACCAGAACCATGTTTTACCATGTGACCAGTGTGAGACTCAGTTCCGGATTGTGAAATACTAGGTTCAATTCCAGCAAAAGCAACACAAGCATCAACTGATTTAAATCTAGTAAAATCACCAAATTCAGAAATGATTCCAGCACAAGAAATTACACCAATTCCATTAATTGATAGAATTGGCGGATTAAGTTCTTTGATAATAATTTCAATTTTATCTTCTAATATTTTGATTTGATCATTTATATTAGAATGAAGTGTTAAGAGAGACTCAAGTTCAAGCATGAATACATCGTTAGAACAGCCAATTGTATCTCTAGCTATTTCTTTAAGTTTTAAGAATTTAGAATAAGAGAACTTTCCTCTAGATTTATTCTTGATTGATTCAAAATCCTTTATATTCTTTATTTTATCAGCAGTTTTATACCTATTTAGTATAAATAAAGCAGTAGTGGAAAAAGAATTGTTAAAGAAAGGTTTAAACTCAGGAAATGTTAAGTCTAGTACATTAGTTAATTGAACTTCATAATATGAACGTTGTTTAACTAATCTTTCTCTCATTCTAGATAAAGACTTTAAAGAATAATTGTGATAAAATTGTTTTGGGTGGGGTTTGTACTCGACAGATATTAGATACTTAGTTATTAGCATGGCATCTTTTTTATCTGTTTTAGTTCGCCTTAGTGTTTGTCCACTAATAAACTTTTTAACAAGAGATGGATTAAATTCCATAAAAGAATAATTATTCTTTTCTAGAAAAAGTTTCAAGTTCATTCCATAATGACCTGTGGCTTCAAATCCTATCCTTATTTCTTGATTATTATCTAAAGATTTTAATAAATTAAGTAATTGTATAAATCCTTCATTGGTGTTTTGAAAGGATAAATTTTCTTCAATTACTTTTCCTGCTTCAGTACAAATGAAACAGTCATGTTTGTATTTTGAAATATCAATACCAACAAAATACATAATAAACACCTCCTAATTAGTATTAATGCACTACATGTTTTTACACAAGACTTCTATTTATGTATTCACGTAAGATATAAAACGTCAAAGCGTTAACTAACTAATTACCAATAAAAATAAAAGCCTGTGGTAGTTGTCACCTTAAACCAGTTAAGCTGTAATAATATAGGAACAAATCCGCAGTGCTTAAATATTATAGCCCTAAAAAAGTTATATTTAAAATATATAAGAAAGGGGTCTAATATAGGTCATTTAGACCATAATTAGATTATACGTGAAAAATATGAAATACAATTTACCTACAAAGTTGAGTTTTACTAGAATTTTTATTAGCATTATCATTATTTTAATTGCTTGCTTGCCATTTGCGGCTATGGGAATTAATATTCCGAAATTCTTAATATCAAACATAACTATTGATCTTAGATTTATTATTATCGGGGTTTTGTTTGTAATTGGAAGTTTTACA
>CAYTSB010000065.1:0-2932 GCA_964440405.1 uncultured Muribaculaceae bacterium | reverse complement strand
CAAAATAAAACATTAAATATCACTCAATTGATTTCAAAGAATCAATCATATCTATTTTTTTAAGTGTTTTATTAATTATTAATTGAACTAAGAATGAAAACGCAATAGTTAACAACGCAGATAATATATAACTGTAAATATTTATTTTTCTTAAAAACATAATATTATCAGTTTCAGCAGTATTTATTATAAATCTATGTAAATATACTCCAGCTAATAATCCCAACAATATTCCCACAATAGTTAAAATTATAGTTTCTCTATAGATAAATGCCGATACTTCCTTATCATAAAAACCTAAAACTTTAAAAGTTGCTATTTCTCTTTTCCTTTCACTGACATTTATAATAGTTAAATTATAAAGAACAACAAATGCTAAAAATCCCGCAAAGACAACTATCAGGATAATAATCTTGTTTAAACCCGATACAAAACTATCAAATGTTGCAATAATATCATTAGTATAATTAACTACTAATATGTCATAATCTCTTAAACTAACATGATTATCTATTTTTCCATTAGCAATAATGCTGTTATAGGTTATATCTGTTTCAAATATTTCTTTATAATAAGATTCACTGATATAAATATAATGTGATACATAATTATAGGTAATATCAGTAATATAAATAACAAATAATTCATTGTTGCTATTTCTAATATTAATACTATCTCCAATTTGAACTTTTAAATGGTCTGCTAATTGCTTAGTTATAATTGCTCCATTATCCGTAATACTTATTTTTTTATCTGTCACAGTGCTTTTTAAATTTACATAATTGTTAAAACCAATTGTGTCAGACGGAATAACAATATAAACATCTTCTGTTTTATTATCGAACGAAAAAGTATAAGCATTTTGGTTAATAAGAATTGGATTTATCACTTCATTTTCTTTAAAAAGTTTTATTAAATCATCAGGCATGTCTGTTATATCATTTTTTAAAATATACATTGAATCATATTTAATAGTATCTTTATATTGTAATTTAGAAATAGTATTAACACTATCATTTATTCCCATTCCAGCAACAAGTAAAGCTGTACAGCCAGCAACTCCTAAAATTGTCATAATGATTCTTTTTTTATATCTAAATAAATTTCTAATAGTAGTTTTCCACATAAAGCCCATTTTTGACCATAAAAATTTTGATCTTTCAATAAATACTTTTTTACCAGTTTTAGGTGCTTTTTGTCTAAGAAGAGAGGCCGGCACTTCTTTTAATTCTTTCATGCAGGCTATTACAGTTACAATAATCATGATCACTAAAGTGATTGAAATAACAAGTGAAAAAGGCAGTGGGCTGACAATAGTTATTAATTTGGGTACATAATATCTTTCTAAGAAAACACTATATATTACTTGAGGAATTAAGCTATATCCAATCGTAAGTCCAATTCCAATCCCAAGTAATCCAGCCGCCATAACATAAACTAAATATTCACTGACTATACTTGATTTACTAAAACCATTAGATAATAATATTCCCATTTCTGTTCTTTCTTCTTCAATCAATCTAGTTAAAGTGTTTGATATCATAAGCACAACAATTATAATAAAAAACACCGGTAATATTTTAGCAACTGCATCAACTTTTACAATATCTTCCTTATAGCTTATGTAGCCACTATTATCTGTCCGATCCAATAAGTACCAAACTGGTTTAGTAATACTATTTAATTCTTGTTTAGCTTCTTTTATTTTCTGATTAGCTTCTTCTTTTCCGTTTTCTAACTCTGCCATTCCCTTTTCATAATCAGAATATCCTTGTTGTAATTTCATTTCCTCTTTTTGAATTTCATTTAAGAAAAGATTGTAATTATTTTCTAAAACAGTTAGCCCCTGATTTATTTCATTTAGATCTTTTTGCATTGTTAGTAAATTATTATAATTCTTTTCCATTTCTATTATTTGTGCATTTAAATTATTATATTCACTACTGTCTTGATCTAATAAAGAAAGTTGATTTTTTAAATTTTTTATAGTATTAGATAAATTTAAAATATAACTATCTAATTCATCAGGAGTTATTCCTAAACTATCTAAATTATTTAAAATTAAGACTTTGTTTTTATTCAATTTATCTCTGTTTATTTCAATTTGTTTCAAATTATTATTTTTATTTGTTTCTAATTCCTTTTGGCCAGCATCTAATTCTGCTTTGGCTTCCTGTAATTCTGTTAAAGATTTTTTTATTTTATTATCTAGCTCATTTTTAATTTTAATAATCTCATTATTTGCTTCCAATAATATTTCTTCATAACGAATTGTTTCACGAATTGGCTTTAATTCTTCTAGTTCTTGTTGCAAAGCTACAATAGATTTTTTATATTCATCATAATAAGAATTCTTAGATTGAGATTCTTTTGATTTAATATATACTTCAGTGTAATAATCTACTATAAATACTTTTTTATTTACAAAAACAAAAGAAACTAATTTTCCATTTCCAACATTAGAAATTCCTTTTTCTTCTCGAACATAAAGTGGGGATTTTATTAAGCCTACAACTTTGCATTCTGAAATTGATAGAACCTCTGCTAAATCATCATTTTCAAAAAGAATTGTATCTTTTAAACTATATTTATAGTAATCCGCCAGACATTCATTGTTATTTTTAGGCATTCTTCCATCTATTAAAACAACATTATTTATTTCATTTTCAAGAGCATGTATTCTTATTGATTTGCCTTTATTAATAACATCAATTGAATATGATGGAACAACTTTTTCGACATTGCTTAACTTTTTTATAGAGTTAATATCACTAGTTGTAAGTCCATAAGTACTTGTTATCTTAAAATCCATTAAATTATTTTCATCATAATAATTATCAGCAGTATAAAGCATGCCTGCTGTTGATTCACGCAATCCTATAAAAACACTTATTCCAAGAGCAATAATAAACATAATTGAAAGAAATCTGCC
>CAYTSB010000064.1:0-3014 GCA_964440405.1 uncultured Muribaculaceae bacterium | reverse complement strand
GACTCCAGACCGGTTCTTCTCTTTTATATTCAAAACGCTTATCTTCCACACGAACGTACGCAATGTTATTAACAGAATTTAATGTTATAATGTCATCAGCGCATGGGTCTACATGAGCATTTTTAATCTTTGCTTTCAATTCATCAAATAGAGTCATATTTTTCTCCTAATAGTTTATTTTGTTGAGCCATTGGTATTCCTAAGTTGCTGAATACATATACTTTTACATCATTTCTTAATACTCTGCTTCTGTGAATCGCTTGAATAAGTTCTGCTTCTATTATTGATATTTGTAATTCTTGTAATAAAGCACTTGATGAATAAGTTTGAAAATGAAATGTCATACCATTTCTATTTACTGATTGATACCTCATTTCTAACATTCCACCAGTACCTAAGTTAATATCAAGAGCATGTGCCATAAGTATATAAGCTTCTTCTGAAATATGAGGAGTTCCTACTATGCAAAGCTCATCAACTCCGTTTAAAGCATCCAATCCTCTTATTGCTCCAAAATGACCTACAGGATTATCAAAATGAGATTTCAATTTAGCAAAAGTTATTACCGGTTTATCTTGAATAAATTCTTTAATTTTATTCAAATGGTCATAATCATTATTTGCAAGAGATTGTCTTGAACAAGAATAAGTACAATCTTGAATAATTTCGCCTGCTAATTCTGTATGTCCAATATCTGAAAAATAAATGCTTCTATCTTTATAAATTCTTCTTATTACCATTTCGTTGATAGTTGCTGAAAGTATTATGATTTTGCCTTTATGGTCAGGAATTTTAGTTTCAATAAAAGTCATAATATCTTCATACTTACCTTTTGCATCTCTTTTAGGAGGTAACAAATGAGAAGCATTTAAAAGTCCAATTACGTCTGATGAAACATTCATTTGAAATAGAATTGATTGTAAATCTTTAGAATTGTTAATCCAAGGTTTATCAAGTTTTATAATTACTCTTGTTCCATCTTCATTAAAATGATTGTCCATTTCTTTTAGGATATACTTGAAATGAGGATCAAGATTAGCAACTTTCTTAAATTCTTTGAATGACAACTGTTTAATTTTGAACATACTTGAAATAGGATCTTCATCAAATATAAGAGTCTTTCCTGAAAGATTTGTATATAATCCTCTTTCATGAGTCATAATAATTGGCAAAAATGTATTTTTAACTTCTTCTATTTCTTTTAGATAATCTTGAATAACTTTATTATCTTTCATACTTTTTAAATAGCTATGTACTATAGCATTCAATCCAGTTAAATATAGTTGATTGATCTTTTCTAACTCTTCTTTTGAAAGTGCATCTTTAGGTAATTCAGGCATTATTTTAAATTTAGTAAATCCATCTTCAATAAGTCTTTGTCCTAATTCTTTAGCTAACGAATGAGTTGGCACTAATACAACTATGTTATAATTTGTTTTTACATAATCAAGTATAAGTTTTGTTTTACCAATTCCTGGTGAAGCTTTTATTACATGTAATGAATTTTCATCTGAATTATAGTTCATAGCTTTTTCAATTGATAGTTCCATAAGTTCTTCAGATTCTTTTAATGTAATTGTTTTTATAGGTGTTTGAATCATAATCTCACCACGAGTCTTTTTAATCTTATCTAAAATGTTTCCTTCGCAATTACATTCTGATTTATAGATACAATCTATTTTAGCGCAACTATAAGGTTTTTCGTATTTTGAAAGATAATTCAAATATGATTCCCATTGTTTTACTTTATGATTATAAAATGAACTATTTTCAATTATATGCATAAAATGTTTTTTACCTAATTGTAATTTTATAAGATTTGAAGCTATTCCTATTCTATTATCATGATTTAGTTGAACGCCTGTGTTAAAATCGTACAAAAGTTTACATTTTGTCATATCTGTATTTTCTAACTTAAAAGCTAAGGTTTCTTCTTTGTGGGTTACTAATTTATGATTGAATGCTAACCCGCTTATATTATTATTATAGGCCGGTGAGGAAACAATCACTTTCTCAGTAACCTTTTTAAACGTTCTGGACGCATTATTAGGATCTTTATCTTGTAAAAACGCATAATAAGCTAATTTTGCTTGTTTTAAGTTATATATATTGTTAAAATTAGACATTATAAGACCTTTACCGCCGAAAAAGAAACCAGCACCATTTTTATACATAGAATCTATAGCTTTATTATTATTAATTATACCAGCCATCATTGTTTGTGCCATTTCATAAGTTTCTATAGTTTCTATAGGTTTATCAAGTACCCAACATATTCTAAATTTTATATTTTCATTAGAAGAAGATAAAGAATGATACATAAAAGTAGGAACTAAATCATATTTACTAAATTTTTCAATAATAGATTCTGGAGTTTCTTTACCATCATCAGTAGGCCATTTATTATCAACATCAATAACCAACATTTGAGAACCAATAAAATGTTCTTTTTGTCTTATATTAGTTATATCATAAAAAGCAGGACTAAAAGTTTGCCCATTATTACTTATAAGATCTATTACTTCTTCAAGTTCAAGTTCAAATTGATACATTGGAAGTTCTGATGATACAATTGCTACTAAAGGAGCAGTATCTTCTTTTGTTTTAAATTGTGTAGGATGCAAACATAATGTTAATTCCATAAATTCCTCTCTGCTTAAATTAAAAAACCTTCAAATTATACCAGGATTTTTTAGGTCCTCTCGGAAGGTATAATTTGAAGGTTTATATAAATTATTTAGAATAATTTCTTAACATCATTTTCTCAAGCTTCCGAGGGCTTTTGAAACATTCTTTGTACTCTATTATATTACATATGCAAATCTTTTATTGTTGTTTTTTTTTCTTATTGTAAAATTTTTTTCGATTTGTTAGGCTCGCCTAACTTTATTATACGCCAGGCGCAATCTTTTTGCCCAGCTGTATATATATATTATAGGTAAAAAAACTCAAAAGTGTGCTTAAAAAACTAAAAAAAATTCATTAATTTAGAGTTTTATGCGGTTTACAGGGGA
>CAYTSB010000063.1:0-3167 GCA_964440405.1 uncultured Muribaculaceae bacterium | reverse complement strand
TTTCAGTATCGTTATTTATTTTCTTAATTGGTTGATTGGTTAAAGAAGCTAAAATGCAATTTAATTTCTTTTTGATTTTAATAATTCTTTCAGCAGCAATTTTAATTTCAGTGGCTTGACCACTGGCTCCTCCTAAAGGCTGATGAATCATAATTTCTGAGTTTTTTAAAGCATATCTTTTGTTTTTAGTGCCACTGGCTAGAAGGAATGCGCCCATTGAAGCGGCGATTCCGATACAAATAGTTTTAATATCACTTTTCACATAGTTAAAAGTATCATAAATAGCCATTCCTCCGGTAATGCTTCCGCCAGGAGTATTTATATAGACACAAATTTCATCATGGCTAATCGAATCTAAATATAATAGTTCTGAAATAATTATATTAGCTTTTTCATCGGTTATTTCACCAGAAATAAAAACAATTCTATCTTGAAGTAGTCTTGAATATAAATCGTAACTTCTTTCGCCTTCATTAGTTTTTTCAATAACAGTTGGAATAAGTATCAATTTTTAATCACCTATTACTATATTTAGTCAATTACCAGTAATATATACTAAATAATAAATGACAAAATTTATTTTTTTTGGTAATATATTAATAGAATAAGAGGGATAAAATGAACAACTATAAAATACATATTACATTTAACAATGGTGAAGAAGGAGATTTTGAATCAGGAATTTCTCTTTTAGAACTAAGTAAATATTATCAGGATCGGATGGATAATCCAATTATTGCTGCTAAAATCAATAATATTGTTTATCCATTAAATGAAAAATTAAAAAAAGATACCCAGATTGATTTTATTGATGTCAATGACATTAATGGTCAATCAATGTATTTAGGTGCTATAAAATATATTTTTATCGTGGCTTTAAAAGAATTATACGGTGAAGCGGCTGATGCCTACTATTTAAACTCTCTGGATAAAAGTCTATATACAGAAGTTAGAGTCAATGAAAAATTAAATGAAGAAAAAATAACAATTATAAAAGACAAAATGCAAGAAATTATTGACTTAGATTTGACTTTTGAAAAAATTGTTATTAATAAAAAAGATGCCGTTAATTATTTATATCAAATTAAAGAAACTGAAAAAGCAAAGAATATTCAAAATCTATCTAATAGTACAGTTGTTTTTTATAAATTAAAAACTTATTTAAATTATTTCTATGTTGATTTGCCACTTACTACTGGAGTAATCAATAAATTTGATTTAAAACTAATTGATTTTAATCATTTGGTTATCATGTATCCAAATGCCAGAAGCAATAATGAAATTCCTAATTATACCCACTATGATAAAACTCTAAATACCTTTAATGCTTATCGCAACTGGTTAAATTTGGTTAATTCATCTTATATTCCCGATTTAAATGATATTGCTTCAAGCGGCAAAATCAATGAATTTATTTTAATGAATGAATTATATTTAAACCGTCAATTAAATAAGATTGCTGATGATATCCTTACTCATAAGGATAAAATAAAAATGGTTTTACTTGCTGGACCATCATCTTCGGGAAAGACAACTAGTGCTCATCGAATTTGTTTATATTTGAAATCATATGGTTTTAATCCTATTTTAATTTCAACTGATGATTACTATAAAGAAAGAGTTGATTCTCCTAAAGATGAAAATGGTGAATATGATTTTGAATGTTTAGAAGCAATTGATCTAAATTTACTTAATAATCACTTGAAAGATTTATTTGAAGGCAAGGAAATTAATATTCCTAAATTTAATTTTATTATTGGTAAGAAAGAATATAATAATAAACGTTTAAAATTAAGAGATAATGACATACTAGTTATGGAAGGATTACATTGCTTAAATGAAAATTTTGCAACAGTAATGCCTAAAGACAGTAAATATAAAGTTTATGTTAGTCCTTTTATTGCCATGAGAATTGATAAGCACAATCCAATTTCAACAGTTGATTTAAGACTGTTAAGAAGAATAATCAGAGACTCGGTTTATCGTGGCTATGCAGTATCAGACACAATTAACGGCTGGCAAAAGGTTAGAGCCGGCGAAGAATTACATATTTTTAAATATCAAAATGATGCTGATGTTATTTTAAATACAGCTTCTGCTTATGAAATTGGTGTATTAAAAGTATTTGCTGAGCCGTTATTATATTCAGTGCCGATTAATTCGCCATATTATGAAGAAGCAAGGCGATTGCTTGGAAGTTTAAGACTATATTTTCCAATTTCAAGCGAAAAAGTACCGGTTGATTCAGTATTGAGAGAATTTATTGGGGGTAGTATTTTTAATCCCCATCATTAGAAAGGAATAATTATGATAAGAGTAGCAATTAATGGTTTTGGTAGAATTGGTAGATTAGCATTTAGAGAAATAGTAAGTTCTAAAGATATGGAAGTGGTAGCAATCAATGATTTGACTAATCCTAAAGATCTCGCTTATTATTTAAAATATGATACTAATCATCGCAGTTTTTATCCGTCGTATGTAAGTTATAATGAAAATAATATTATCTTTAACGGTAAAGAAACTAAAGTGTTTAGCCAGAAAGATCCTGGTTTATTACCGTGGAAAGACTTGAATATTGACGTTGTTTTAGAATGTACAGGATTATTTACTAAATACGAAGAAGCACTTAAACATATTGGGGCAGGGGCTAAAAAAGTGCTTATTAGTGCTCCTGGCAAAGGAGATATGAAAACTATTGTTTATGGAGTTAATGATAATATTTTGGATGGAACTGAAAAAATTGTTTCAGCCGCCAGCTGTACTACTAATTGTCTGGCGCCAGTATTGAAAGTTATTAACGACAATATTGGTATTGAAAAAGGTTTCATGACTACAATTCACGCCTACACCAATGATCAAGTTATCTTGGATGTTCCTCATCCCAAAGGGATTGAATCAAGAAGAGGAAGAGCAGCCGCCGAGAATATTATTCCGTCAACAACAGGTGCAGCTAGTGCTATTGGTTTAGTCATTCCCAGTTTATTAAATAAATTAGATGGCTGTGCTTATCGGGTACCGGTTAGTGATGGATCTTTAATTGATGTAACTTTAGAATTAAAAAGAAACACTTCAATTGAAGAAATTAATAATTTATTTAAAAACAATCAAACTGATGCTATTAAATATATTGAAGATCCAATTGTATCAAGTGATATTTTGGGAAGAAG
>CAYTSB010000062.1:0-3209 GCA_964440405.1 uncultured Muribaculaceae bacterium | reverse complement strand
GAGAATAAGGTCCAGTTGCTCTAGCATGTAATTTATCATCAACCATGTGATGTAGTTTAACCATATACATAATTCCAACACTAATTCTATTTTCAAATGGTTCACCGGTTCTGCCGTCATATAAAACAGTTTTTCCATCAGGATCAATCCCGGCTTCTTCCATCATTTCACTAATATCTTTAGTTTTAGCTCCATCAAATACAGGAGTTGCAACATAAACACCTAACTTTTTAGCAGCCCAGCCTAAATGCAATTCAAGAATTTGTCCTAAATTCATACGACTTGGAACTCCCATTGGGTTTAACATAATATCTACTGGTCTTCCATCTGGTAAGAATGGCATATCTTCTTCTGGTAAAATAAGGGAAATAACACCTTTATTACCATGTCTTCCTGCCATTTTATCACCAATTTGAATTTTTCTTTTTTGAATTATATAAACTCTAATAATTTTTGAAACACCAGCTTGTAATTCATCACTGTTTTCTTTAGTATAAATTTTAACATCATGAACAATACCATCAGCACCATGTTCAACTCTTAATGATGTATCTCTTACTTCTCTCGTTTTTTCACCAAAAATTGCATGTAGTAATTTTTCTTCGCTAGTTAATTCTTGAACTCCTTTTGGAGTTACTTTACCAACTAAGATATCTCCTTCTCTAACTTCGGTACCAATATTAATAATACCATTAGAATCAAGATTTTTACGAGCTTCTTCACCGACATTAGGAATATCTCTCGTTATTTCCTCTGGTCCTAATTTAGTATCACGACATTCCATATCATAGTGATCAATATGAATTGATGTATAAGCATCATCTTTAACTAATCTTTCATTTAGGACAACTGCATCTTCATAGTTATAACCATTAAAAGTCATGAAAGCGACTGTCATGTTTTTTCCTAAAGCAAGTTCTCCTTTTTCAGTAGATGGACCATCAGCTATAACCATTCCTCTAGTAACCTTATCACCAATTCTGATAAGTGGTGTATGATTAATACAGGTTAAGGCATTACTTCTTTCATAATTAGCTAAATAGTAAATATCCTTCCCTTTAGCAGTTTTAACTTCTATTCTTTTAGCATCAGCGTAAACAACATCGCCATCCGCTTTACAAACAATTGTTGAACCTGAATCTCTTGCGGCAATATATTCAACCCCAGTTCCAACAATTGGCGCTTCAGTTTTAAGTAAAGGTACTGCTTGACGTTGCATATTAGCACCCATCAAAGCACGGGTTGCATCATCATGCTCCAAAAATGGAACACAACTGGTTGTAATTGAAACAATCTGACCTGGAGCCACATCAACGAAATCAACCTGTTCGCGTTTAGCAATGACATTCTCACCATTTAAACGTGCAACAACTTCATCATCAACAATTTCATTTTTCTTTGTTAGTTCTAAGGTGGCTTGGCTGATATAATAATCACTTTCTTCATCGGCAGTCAGATAAACTATTTCATCAGTTAAAGCCCCGTTTTTAACTCTGCGATATGGAGTCATAATAAATCCATATTCATTAACTTTAGCATAACTAGCTAAACTGGTAATAAGTCCAATATTTTGACCTTCTGGAGACTCAATTGGACAAATACGTCCATAATGGCTTTCGTTAACATCACGGACTTCCATTCCAGCACGATCTCTAGATAGACCGCCTGGCCCCAAACTAGATAATCTTCTTTTATCAGTTAATTCAGCAATTGGATTAACTTGATCCATAAATTTAGATAGCTGACTGCTACCAAAAAATTCTTTTAAAGCGGCAGTAACTGGACGAATATTAATTAAAGATTTAGGAGTAACTGTTTCAATTTCCTGAGTAGTCATTCTTTCTCTAATAACTCTTTCCATTCTCGCAATACCGGTTCTAAATTGATTTTGAATCAACTCACCAACTTGACGAACACGACGATTACCTAAATGGTCAATTTCATCAAAATTACCAATATCAGCATGAAGATTTAAATAATAAGATATTGAAGCATAAACATCAGAAATAGTAAGTCTCTTAACTGTAATTGTTTGATCATTACCAATAATTTTATGAACAACTTTTTTATCAGTTTTATCATAAACTAAAACTTCTTGAATTTTATTGTATTCATCTAATTCTTCATTAATCATTACTTCATGAGTACTCATTCCATCTTTAAAATATGGTTTTATTTCTTCCAACATCTCTTTAGTAATTAATGTATCTTTCTTTAAAATAACTTTTTTATTAAATTTTAAGTCTTCAGCAATTACGCATCCAAGTAATCGATCACAGACATTTAATTTTTTATTAAACTTATAACGGCCAACTTTAGCTAAATCATATCTAAAGCGATCAAAGAATCTGGTAATTAATTGATTTTTAGCACTATCTAAAGTTGCTGGTTCACCAGGTCTTAATTTCTCATAGATTTCAATTAAAGCTTCATCAGTATTTTTAGTTGCATCTTTTTCTAATGTATTCATAATATATTGATTCTCACCAAAAACACTAATAATATCTTCATCATTAGTCAAACCCAAAGCACGAAGCAAAGTTGTAATTGTAACTTTACGAGTACGATCAATTCTTACATATAGAACATCTCTAGCATCAAGTTCATATTCCAGCCATGTTCCTTTATTAGGAATTACTTCCGAAGTAATTATCGGTCTACCATTCTTATCTATTTCTCTTTTGAAATAGATAGATGGACTACGAACTAATTGCGAAACAATTACTCTTTCGACTCCATTAATGATAAAAGTACCAGCTTCAGTCATTAAAGGCATATCACCTAAGAATACTTCCTGTTCTTTTACTTCACCAGTTTCATGTATAAATACTCTAACCTGTACTTTTAAAGGTGCAGAATAAGAAACCATTCGTTCTTTGGCTTCTTTAATAGAATATCTAGGCTCATCAAAAGAATAATCACCAAACTCTAGTGAAATATTTCCGGTAAAGCTTTCGACGGGGAATAAATCTTCAAATATCTCTTTAATACCACTTTCTAAAAACCATTGATATGATTTTTTCTGTACTTCTAATAAATCTGTCAATGCTAAGGTGTTTTGTGTTTTTGAGAAAGTTCTTCTTTCTCTATGGTCACCAAATTTTTCTACTTTGTATGCCACTTTTTCACCCCTATACCTAATATTAAATTTTAAACGTTTTTCTTACTCGGTTGAATAAGACGTCACCAATTTAACATTCTACTCGTAA
>CAYTSB010000061.1:0-3517 GCA_964440405.1 uncultured Muribaculaceae bacterium | reverse complement strand
TAGTTACTACAATAGAGTTATCTAACATATGACCATAAATGGTATAATATTTTAGACCATCAATGTTATGTTCTAGATAAACATAATTACCAAGTCCTGACTCTGAATATCCTGTTTCATAAACAATACCATCAGCACTTGCTACAATATTTGTTCCAGCTGGTGCAGATAAATCTATACCTGAATGAAACTTTGTAGTGTTATCAAAAGGATCAGCTCGATATCCAAAATCAGATGTTACTCCAGTATGAATTCCATCTTCAAATGGACTAGAAAAGAATATGGTCATTGCTTCAGGACTACTTGGATCTGATGATGAACTAATTGATGTTACTAGCATAACAATGCTCATAATAGACACAAATAATATTGATCCCATTATCATTATTTTGTTTTTAAATATTTCCAAAGTTATCTGCCACCTGCAGTACCAAATAACTCTTTTTCTTCATCTCGTAAATGAACTAGTATAGGTAATCTAGTAGACTGACCTATAACAAATAAACCCTGTCCCTGTGATGCAGTAGTTAAGAATTGAGTTTCATATTGACTCAAGTTCATCATTTTTTGAACTACCTCAATTTCTTTTTGTCCCTGTCCTAATACTAAAAGATAAGCACTATTATCAATGATAACCTGTCCATATCTTTCGATTCCCTCTGCACAAAAGTCAATTAAGTTTTGACTACCAACCCAAAGACTACCATTATATTTTCTAATTCTTTTACTAGCTCTTTTTAAGAAATCTATCCCATCTTTATTGTTAAGATCAATTAGTAAATGTGCTTCATCAACAACAAGAATAACTTGTTCTTTTCTATCACGACTAATCTCATTCCAACACCAAGATAAGATATTAAAGAATTGAGTTTTTAAAATACCATCATCAGAATCAACAAGAGAGTGAATATCAAGTACAACAAAATCTGTATCCTTTGACACATTAATACTTGAATGTCCATTAAATAATTTAGCATCTGCTCCAATAGTAGATCTCTTTAACATTGATGAAATCTTTTCAAGTGACTCAATAACATTTCTTGCTTCGCGATTAGATTTAGCATCTTTAAGTGTACTTGCAACTTTATTATAAAGATCTTCCATAATAGGATAGTCCTCACTTTTTAATTTAGATAAATCAGTATCAAAAGTAATTTCCTTATCTTTATAAACATCAATTAATATTTCTTCAATTTTAGTTAATTCATATGCAGATAAATCTTGTAAATAATATTTAATGAATGTTCGGAAGTTTTGAAAATGTCTAGACAAATCATTACTATTTAATTTTTTGTTCTCATCTTCATCCTCTGTTTCTTCTGCACCTTTTCTAACTTCAAGTGGGTTAATAATACCTGCAGTACCAGTTCCACAATCAATCCAACTTCCTCCAATATTTTGACATAAGTCTTTATATTCTCGTTCAGGATCAATAACAATTATTTTACTGCCTCTGCACCAATTAGCTCGAATTAGTTTTTTTAATAAAGTGGACTTACCACTACCACTCTTACCAATAATGACTGCATTAGAATTATTTCTTTTATTAGTTCTTTTCCATAAATCAAAGAACACTAAACTTCCTAAATTATCATTACCAAGTAACATAGCATCGCCATCATCCTGAAGTGTTTGATACACAAAAGGGAATGATGATGCAGTAGTCTGCATAGGAACAGGTAATCCAAATTCTTTTTCTAATTCTTTATACATTGTGGGTAAACACATTTTGAAAGATCGTTCTTGCTCGAACATTAAATCAGCACCACCAATGCTATAAGCTGAAAGTGTGCTTTTTAATTCTTTCTTTGTCTTTTCCATTTGCTCTTTAGTTTCACCATAACATAAAAAGTTAATCGTAAGTAGTGAAAACTTTTCGTGTTCTCTATCAATACGATTAACTAGTTCTACCAAATCTTGCATTTGATTCTGCATAAGTATTTGATCGTTATAATCACTAATATTAATTAACTTTGATTTAATCTCTGACATACTTTTCTTTAATGTCTTTGATATCTCAAAAGTATCAAGTGGACTAATAGTCATAGTCATTCTTGTATGATTAACATTACACACTGCTCCTAACCATCCAATACCAACTGATGATGGGTATGTAGTAAGAGTTAACATACTTGCATAAGCATCGCCAACAATTAAGTCCTTTTCATTGATTTTTAAGCCATTTGGTGCGATTTTCTCTCTAAATGACCTAGTTATACCTGTAGCATCATTTCTAAAAGTGTCGAGCGAAGTAACAGGGTTTAAAATAATATAAAGTAGGTCTCGCCATTCTTCACTTGTTACCATTTCACTTAATAATCCCATAGCAGAGAATTCCTGAATTAAATCATTAAGTTTTGTCTTTAATAAAGTTTCATTATCAGCTGACTCCTCAACAATTAAATAGAACTCTCTATTAACAACTTGATTTTGATTATTTAAAGCTTTAATCAAATTATAATCTTCCTCTAAAAGATTAACTTTGCTTTTATTTTTTTCTTTTTTAATTTTAGTTCCTAAAACATTTAAATTTTGATCTAGATTAATAGGTTTATCAATACTAAATATTTTAATTGAATAATCTACTGAATTGATTACTTTTTTTAATGCCTCAACTTTAATTATTTGTTCTTCATTAAAAAGTAAATGTAGATTAATAGAATTAATTTTTATTCCACCAATTATCTTATTATTATCTAAATAAACATAATTGTTCCAAACATCTTGAAAAGGAATAAACTCGCTTATTGTTTTAGGTAATTTCTTTTGTTTAACTTTTTTCTCTTTATCTTTTATTATTTATCCCTCCTTAATGTAGTTAATATTTTATCAATTTTCTCAACTGATAAATTGAAATTATCATTTAATAATTCAATTGAAATTAGTTCATTATCTAACTTAATTAATTTGCGAACATATTCAGACATAGTCATTTTATTTTTAAAAGCATTTTTTCTTAATCTTTCCTTATCTTTATGTTCTAAAAATAATTCCAATTTGACATTATAAAGTTTAAGTCTGTTATTCACTTGAATCCTCCTTTAATTTAATAACTTTTTCTAGATGCTTCATAACTCCATCATAGTCATACTCTCTTAACTTTCCCATATTTAATTTAGCAACAGGAACTGAAATATAATTGTAAGATACAACTCCACATACATCTTTAATAATTTTAGTTTTCTTTAAAATATTTAAAACACCATTATCTTTGACAATAGGATCTAATAAAACATTCCCATCAGTTAAATAAACATCATCCAAGTCAAGAGTAATATCGTGACATTCAGTTTTATTTTCTAACTTTAATCTCATATAACCATTATGATAGGTATATACACCAATGTTAAAGTTTTTCCCTTTAACTTTTACTATCTTTCTTTTAATAAGAATACCTCCTATATTTTTATATTTTCTTTATCATTATCTATTTCCTTATCAATATTTTCTTCTTTTTTCTTTGCAATAAAAGTTATTTTTTCTATAACTATATTTAAAACATTTTTACAATCTTTAT
>CAYTSB010000060.1:0-4646 GCA_964440405.1 uncultured Muribaculaceae bacterium | reverse complement strand
CAAAAATCAATTGTGTTCTCATTTAATTTGTACAATTTAGTGTTGACAATCCATATCTTTGACTATACAAGGTATTTTTTCTATTCCTTGTTCTTCACAAATTTTCTTTCTCCTATGCCCAGATAACATTTCATATTTTCCATCTTCTTTTTTTCGCACTATTGTCGGAACCAATACTCCACTTTCAATAATACTATTTTTTAACTCTTCATAGTTTATATCATTATTTATTTTAAATGGGTGTTTAGGAAAATCTTTTATATCCTTTACATTTAATTCAACTATTTTATCACTCATGTTTCTTCCTCCATTAAAAAAGAGTAATTTATATTACTCAATAATTAAATAAGCATTAAATCTTACGATTTGATGAACATAATTTAATTTTTTTAAATTTAAAAGGCAAGAAAATTTCTTGCCTTAATTTTATAGTTTACAAACCTTACCGCTTATAACTCTTCTGATTGCACTACCTAGCGCTCTACCAATTTCAAGAACAGTATTAGCAGCCTTAGAAAGTGAGTTTATTAATGTTCCACTAATGCTTAAACCACCTCTTATTTCATATAATTGTGTTAAATTTAAGATCATTAATACCTCCTATTTATTGCATTTAAGCGGACGGATAATGCCATCAGCCACTCCAATTAGGAATGTTAAACATACTCCAATTGTTGTTACAATTATCCACTTAATTGCTCCCCCTCTAATGTTTAATAATTCTTCACTATTTAATTTATTCATAAAATCCCCCTTTCTTAAATAGTAAGATTAATTACTCGATCAAATAAATTTGTTTCATTGTGATGAGTAACATAAATAATTGTCTTATCCTTAAAGAAGAATAATAAATCTTTAATTATTAACTTTTCCATATTTATTTCAACTTCTGATAAAGCTTCATCTAAGATAATAATTTTAGAGCTTTTAAGTAGTGAACGCGCCAAAATAATTCTTTGTTTTTCGCCCCCTGATAAATTATAGCTATCCTCTACTAAAAAAGTATCTAAACCAAGTTGTTTGTTTTTCAAAATCTCGTCTACCCGACATATTTTAATGATTTTATTCAAATAATCTTCATTAATACTGCGATAGAAAACAATATTGTCTCTAATCGTTCCGGAAAACAATTTTTCATCTTGTGATAAATAAGTAATATTCTTTCTAACAGTATTCAAGTGATAATCTAAAATACTTTTATTACCAATTAAAATAGTTCCTTTTTCATATTGGTTTATTCTAAATATTAAGCGACATAAAGTGCTTTTACCACTACCACTATTACCTTTTAATAAAATATGTTCTTTTTCTTTAATCAGTAAATTTAAATCTTTAAAAATATAGTGATAATTATCATAACTAAAAGATAATTTCTCAATTTTAATATCGCCATTAATAAATTTTTCATTTGTTTTTTTAATATTTTCCTCTTTTATACCTAAAAACTCATTAATTTTATTAAATGAACTTTTGACATAATATATTTCTGGTAAAATACTAGCTAAATTCTTAAAGGGATTGATCAAAAATACAATTAAAGCATTTAAAGTAAATAAATTTAAAACTGTCAGTTCATTTTTAAAAGTTAAAAATATACCTAGACTAAGCACTAAAAATATGCCCATTTCTTCAATAATATTTTGAAACAAATTCTCTTTAATTAACAATTTTGAAAACTTATAACTTTGATCTAAATATTCAATAAACTGATTTTTAATTTTCTTAAATATAGTTAACATTTTATTATTGTTTTTAATTGTTTCAACGCCATCTATATTTTCAATTATTGTTGAGTTAAAACTAGTTTCATTATTTATCATTAGTTCTAAATTAGCTTTAATTTGAGGTGCAAAAATCACAGATATCACTAAATATAAAGCTAAAACAATAATTAGTAAGATAAATAAAAGAAAATTAATTTTATAAATAATAACTAAAGTCAATAAAGATAAAGATAATTCTAGAAATATAGTCACAAAAATTTTAGAAAATAAATTTTTAATATTATTTAATTCTTTAATCCTGGTAACAATTTCTCCAGTAGTTTTATTCTTCAAATAAGACAGAGGAATTAAAAATACATGTTTTAAAAAAGGTAATATTACTTTTTCATCAATATTCTTATTTAAAATATTTTCATAGTAGTTTCTAAAATAAAAGAGTAATATTTTAAAAATAAAAACAAATCCAAAAATGAGTATATAATTTAAAATATTTGATTTGGTTTTTAATTGCTCTAAAGTAATTTCCAGAAAAAAGCCAGAAACAATACTTATTAAAATTAGCATTAGACTAACAGCAATAATTTTTAAAACTAATTTTTTCTCTTCTAAAAATAGTTTAATAAATTTAGTAGTCAACTTCTTAACTTTTTTATACTTGGGTATTTTAGTAATTGGCTTACAAATAATAATTATTTTAGTCCAAATATCTAAAAACTCTGAAATAGATAGAGCTTTATAACCAACTGCTGGATCCATTACAATTATGGTTTTATTTTTTTTATCTATTTCATATATTACGATAAAATGTTGTAAGTTGTTTTTTAGGCAAACATGAGCTATTGCTGGTAACGCTATCTTTTCATTTAAGATGTCAAAGTTTTCTTCACATCTCATACCATATGCTTGAAACCCATATTTTTCTAAAGTTTTAACAACATGATAAGCAGTTGTTCCTTCTTTATTAGTAAAAGTATCTTCTTTTAAAGTATCTAAAGGAACATAACCATTATAATATTTAATTATTGAAGATATTGAAGCTGCTCCACAATCTTTAATATCTTCCTGTCTGGTAATATACTTTTTTTGCATGTCTTTTCCTCCCTCTAATTATATATTAGCCATATTTAAGTTATTTCCTTTTTAAAATTCTAATATTATTTCATAAAAAAAACGATTGGATTTACAATCGTTTAATTTTTTTATTTAATTTAAATTAGAATTTATATTTTGATTGATTTCATTTTCTTGATCATTTTTTATTCTTTTATTTCGTTTAATTAATGAAACAACAATTATAGCAATTATAATGGTAATTATTGCACCCAGGCTAATATAAATATACATTTTAGTTTGATCGTTTGAATCAGCATTTGAAGTCTTATTATCAGCTAAAGTCAAATCGCTACTTGCTAAGACATATTCTGAAAAGTGAGTTAATTCTAAAGTTACATACCCATCTTTATCAACTAAAACATAATAAGTTTCATCTGGTTCAGTTGGAGCAAATGGATTTAGATCTTCTAATTGATGATTTTCAGGATTATAGTAATAAACATTAATTGTTGAACCCGCTTCAAATTTATCGCCAACATAAACACTTATTTTAGCAGTGCCTCCCAATTCTCCTTCATGTTCAAAAGAAAGAATTTTTATTCTATCTTTTAAATTAACATCGGCATCAAACAAATTATAAATAATACTTTCATTTTCTGAATTATCAAACTCGATTGTAGTATTAATATCATTTAACTCAACTGGATTACCATCTTCATCATATAAAGTCCAGCTATATTTAAGTTTATTGTTTTCAAAATATTCAGCATAGAAATTGTTAATGTCAACATATTTTGTTTCTTCATTCTTCGTAGGATTAGTTTCAGGTGAAATAATTGTAGTATTTTCACCTAAATCAATGGCTACATCTTCAACAACACTAACATTCATCTTAATCTTATCAAAATTAAAGATTACTCCACTTGATGTATCAATATCACTTAAGCAATAAGTTGTCGGATAGTCTTCATAGCTTTTAGTAGCTCCTTCAAAAACAATTAATCCGCCGCTATAAGAATTTTGACCAGCCGTTAAAGATGGATGTAATCCTGATAAAGCTATTGTGCCACTATCTATCTGTAGAAAGTTATGATGTTTGATTGCATAGTCTTGAGAGCCTAAAGTATAAGAATAACCGCATACACCACTAGTATATGAATTTTGTTTGAAATATGAATAATCGGTATTAGCTTTTAAATCATGAAAATCTAAATCTGCTTCTAAATAAAAGTAAACATTATCATAAGTCTCTTTAAACACTTCATTGATATCACTTCTTTTTACAGAAATATAAAACGTATTGTTCTTATAAGACGCTGTTACATTTTTAATTTGAAGTGGAACTTCAACGTTGCCATTTTTTATATTAAAATGGGCCCAAACTGAAACATATACATTCCGACCATTTACATTAATTAAGGTCTTATAAGTTTTATCAGCCCTTGCTTCTTCACCCGCAGCATTGACATTTACAGTGCCAATGGTAAAAAACACTAGAAATAGTAGAAATAAATATTTTAATTTTTTCATTTTTTCTCTCCTTTTTATTTTTCTAATAAAATTATAACATTTTTTTAATTTTATGCAAATATTAATTGTTGGATTGATTTTTTTATTAAAACTTAAAAATTATATATTTTCCTTGAAAAAATAATTTAAGTATGCTAGAATTAATCTTGTCCTCGGGGAATTAGCTCAGTTGGCTTAGAGCATCTGCCTTGCACGCAGAGGGTCGCGGGTTCGAGTCCCACATTCTCCACCAATATGAAATTAAATGGCTTCCAAAAGTTAGCTAAGGAAGCTTTTTTTATGCTTTTTTTCCAGGAAAATTGTTGATATCTACAGCAATAAATGTTATGATAATTTTCA
>CAYTSB010000059.1:0-4778 GCA_964440405.1 uncultured Muribaculaceae bacterium | reverse complement strand
CTTTTAGCGATTGCTTAGTCTTTTTACCCGTGTCTACTAAACGGGGTACAGTTCACTAGAGGTGTTTTTTGTTTGTCTTAAATAAGGTATAATGAACAATATGAAAAGAAAAATTTGTATAATTTTAGCCATAATAATATTAGTAATAGTTGCTATTTTTATCTACTGGTTTAAACGTGGTGATGCTTGTCTAACACAACCGCCATATTTTAATTGTCATATACAAAATAAGCTTGATGATATTGATAATGAGTTTAATAATTTATCAGGACAGATTTTAAGTTTAAATGAACCATCTATTTTCAATATTGATAAATATGATGATATATTTTCTTTTGACCACATAGGAGAGGGTACAGATTTTGGTGTTGGCTGGACTAGGATAATAAAAAATGAGGAGATTAAAGATTCTTTGGGTTTTTATACATACTATATTGATCCAATTCTGGTGCCGCTAAGTGAAGAAACCTTAATTGGATCGGTATGGAAATATCCAAAGGATTCTAAATTATATAACGGACCGTTTACTAATTATTATTTAAATTTTAAAACTAGAAAAACAATAGAGCTACCAACTAAAGGTAAATTGGTTGCTAAATCAGCAGACGGAAAAAAGGTAGTTTTTTTAGAAAGTGAGTGCGTTAAAAATCCACCCGTTAGACCAGACACAGAAATAGATTCTAGTTGTAATAATCAAAATTTAAGTTTAAGATTAATTGATCTGACTTCTATAAATGATGGGTATTTTATTACCCATTTTGAAGAAACAAGATTGCTTGATTTTAATAATATTGTCTTTTCTCCTAACAGTAACAGGCTAGCTATTGAAGCAAAGATTGAATCAATTGATTATGATACAGTAAATGAATATTGGACTTTATTTATTTTTGATTTAGAAAAAGGCAAAATTATTAAACAAAACAATAGACTGTCTAAAGATAGATATGAATATGTATTTTGGTCAGATAGTGAGAATGTTATTTATTGGTAAAGTTTATGAAGAAAATATTAACTATATTTATTATTTGCATAATAGTTTTAATGGGTTTTATTTATGCAGTTAATATCAATATTAATAGAATCGGTAATAATTTATGTGATCTGGATAATACCCATAAGAAAGCTGCCTTAGTTCTCGGCGCTAAAGTTTGGAATAATGGAAGTTTGAGTGATATTTTTAAAGATAGAGTTAAAACAGCCATTGAGTTATATAACATAGGTAAGGTGGATAAAATTTTAGTTAGTGGAGACCATGGACGAGTCGATTATGACGAGGTAAATGCTGCCAAAGAATATTTGTTGGAAAATAATATTAAACCAGAAGATATATTTTTGGATCACGCTGGTTTTGATACCTATGATAGCTTGTATCGAGCTAGGAAAATATTTCAAGCCGACTCATTAATTGTTGTAACACAAGATTTTCACCTACCAAGAGCTTTATATATAGCTGATAAATTAGAAATAGATACTTGTGGTGTTAGTGCTGATTTACAGAGATATTATGGTGAGGATGCTAGAAATAGGAGAGAGGTTTTAGCTAAAGTTAAAGCGTGGTTAAATGTTGTTTTTAATTCAAAACCAAAATATTTAGGTGACACAATTCCTTTATCTGGAAGTGGTTTAAATACTTGGGATTAAATTTTACTATATGAAAAAACTTTTTTACATTTTTATTTTTACTATAGTTATTACAATAGTATTAAATATGTTGCCTGGTGGGTTAGACAATATTTTCTTTGGTTATTTGCCAGTTATTTTTATTATGCTTTTACTACCTTTTGTGGGAGGTATTTTGTTAATATTAGTTCAAGATAAAAATAGAAGTTGGGAGTTTTTGCCGGTTCTTTTGACTGGAACTGTAATTAATAATATGGCCATTGTTTTAGTCACTTATCTTGTCGAATATTCACGCCATTTTTATTTGTATAAACCATCATTTGATTACTACGCTTTATTAAATATGTTTTTACCTTTTATTGTTTTAAGTTTGGTGGGTGGATTAATCGGATTGGTTATAAGAGGTACCTCAGAGCAATTTAAAAAATATCCTAATTCAAAAATAACCATAGCTCTCAGGAAAATATTTGGGTGGATATTTTTAAGTATCGGGGTATTAGGAACATTAACTTCCGTAATCGTATTTTTTATATTATTTTTTAATCCCTCAAGTTCTTTGCTTAATTGGGTAATGGCTGATTTCAGGCTTATAGAAATACTTGGAGTTGTTTTGTATTATTTATTGCTGGTATCGGCTTTGGCAATTATTCTTATCCCTCTGACGTTTTTGGCTAATTGGGGATTGAAATTATTTTTAGAAAAAAAATTTGTTAATAGAAAACTCGCTTTACGACTGAGAATATATTTTTACACTTTCCTTGTGATTTTTTCACTGTTAGCAACTTATATAACATCTGAATTTAATGTTAAAACAGCGGAAATGAAAGCGGATATTCGGGAGAGTCATGTTGATATTAAGGATTTTAAAAAAATTTATATCTCGCCTTATGTTGAATTTGATGATGTAATAATTAAACAGGGTGATGATTTCGATATTTTAATTAAGGGCAGTGAGTATGATCAGGTTGGGTTAGAATTTGCAAAAATTGATAATACCTTGAATATAAAAAGATCGGAATTAGAAACATTTTTTAATACTGATACTTGGACTGCAGAAAACAGAAATATTTTGTTTCGAGCAGGAACTAAGCACCTAGTGATAGAAATAACTATGCCAGATGTTGAAAAAATAGAAAATGAAGGTGCTAATATCGAATTAGAAAATTTAAAAGTTGATAATTTAGAAATAAAATTGACTCATAGGTTTAATAATATAAAGGGTAATGTTAAAGTGGCAGATACATTGAAATTAGATGCTAATGGTGGTATCATTAATTTAATAGGTTCGGCTAAGAATTTGATAATAGATTCAGGCGACTGCTGGATTGAAATGGATAAACTTATAGCAGAACAAGCGGTAATTAATGCTGTTAATACCAGTCGATTAAATGTGTATGTTGCTGGTAATATGGAAGTTATTTCAGGTAAAAATTCTGGGATTGTAAATCATTATGATGAATTATAGAAATTAAAAATATACTTATGAAAAAAATAGTTTTAATAAACATTTCTATCAATGCAATAATTGGAATAATATTTATTGGTATAAATATTTGGGCATTACAAAAAAGTTTAGAAGAAAGTTTTATAGCATTTTCTATTATTTTTTCTTTGTTGTTTGTTATAATAAATGCTCTATTTTTTTATGTTTTTACGAATAATAACACTAAGATTAATTAGAGATTAAAAAATTTATTAATATAACTTTATGCCAATACCAACATCACTATTATTTTTAATTTTAGGAGCAGTAGGATTGATCATCTATTTTATCCAAAAGAAAAAACAAAACAAATTTAATAAAATCTATTTGATTTTAGGAATAGCACTGATTTTAATAGGTATAATTCCCGGAATACTTATATCTTTGCAAAACAATGATTTTGTAGATGAAGATGCTTGTGAAAAATTAAATGAATCTGAGTGCTTAGAATATCAAGCCTGCTCTCTTTGTGGTGAAACAGTTATCTCAAATTATTTAAGTTGTCATTCAAAACAATTCTGTGTCAATGCTTTAACCCAAGTAACAGATAAAATAAATATAGCTTACAACCCAACACCAAGAGAACAAGCCATAGAAAGATACTTATTAAGTCAAAAACATTTCAGTTGGAAAAACAGAGAAGACAGTCACAATTTTTGTACGATTGAAAATATAAAACCAGATCAAGAATTATTTCCATTATATATTTGGGCATATTGTGGGGAATATATAATTGAAGATGGTAAGCTTGTAACAGTAAGTGGTTCATCTGGTCCAGCTAAAATAGATTATCCCAATGAGTTGTCTTATTATGATTTAAATAAATTTTCTTACGAAGCCCCAGGCGATGGATCTGATTACACCAAAGATATTAAAAAAATATTTTCCGATGATGTCCAACAGAAAATATTTGATCTTGAAGTGGATGAATTGATTGCAAAGGCAGAACATTATGCCTTTACCAATATGTATAATTGGAATTTGATAAAGCAAGCTGTTTCAAACTGTGAAATAAAATCAGTTATGCAAACCCATGCTTTGGAAGTTACCGCGACATTTAAAAACGGAGAAGAAATCATTGCTAGAGAACCTAAAATAGACAATATTTTTGATATTATAAGCCAATATAAAGATAAATGTGGGGAAATTATAATGGCGACTGAATAGCATTTTACCGAAGGATGGGCATGGTTCGAGAGACCCGTTCGCGTCCCAGTCTTAGAGCCAACACATTTTTGGTGTAGTAGACCGACAGGAGTAGTCTAGTATTACTAAAAAATTAAAAGAACTCAGCTTAGGCTGAGTTCTTTTAATTAAGTCAAATGAGTTAAAAGAGCTTTAAATGAAGGTTATTCTTAGTTCGAATCCCAATTCTGTAAATTTTTCTTTAACTTTTAATAATATTTGTGATATTATAAAGAAAAGATAAAGTAAATATAAAGAAAAGATAAAATTTATAAATATGGGAAAACATGAAAGAGGTGTTGTTGAAGAAGCGGAAGATATGGGTATTAAAAAATTGAATCATTCCTATGGGTTTTATATTGATTATTTAAATATAAGGGATGATTAAATTAATTATGTGTAAAATTTGTCATTTTTTTGTAGTTGCAAGCCACCGTTTGTCTCGCTCTAAGCAGAGCCGTTGCTCTCAGTTTTAAAGATTCTGGTGTTC
>CAYTSB010000058.1:0-4868 GCA_964440405.1 uncultured Muribaculaceae bacterium | reverse complement strand
GCTAATCATTATTTGTCTCATATAATGGGACAGTTTGGTAAAACAGATACCATCAATTCTTGGTTCCTTGCCAATGGAAACGATCAAACGACACCAGGATTATCTGCAAAAATACTAAATAATGGTAATGCCTACATTGATATTGCTTGGAACACAGGTGGAGCTGATTATGCCGAAATGTTTGAGACTGTAGATGGAATTACCATTGAACCTGGGTATTTCATTACAGTTGCCGAAGGTGAAAAAGTAACAGTTTTTAATAGTGCAAATGATAATTATATTTTGGGAATATCAAGTGCTACTCCAGGATTTATAGGTGACACGGCAGAACTTAGATGGACTGGTAAATTTGAAGTTGACGAATGGAATCGTATTATATATGAAGAAGTAGAAGTACCTTCAATTACAGATTCTGATGGGACTGTAATTATAGAAGCTCATACCGAAAGAAAACCAAAAATAAATCCGTTATGGGATAAAACAAAATCTTATATATCACGAGAAAACAGACCAGAATGGATAAATGTTGGATTATTAGGAAAACTTTTAGTAAGAGATGATGGGTCATGTATAGTTGGTGGCTACTGCATGCCAAATGAAAATGGTATTGCTACAACTTCTGAAACAGGATATAAAGTAATAAAGAGAATTGGAACAAATCAAATAAAGATAATTTTAAAATAAATTAAATATTTAGTGTAACAATCAAAAAGTTCTAATTTTTAGAACTTTTTATTTTTTAATTTAATTGAATAATAACTAAATCTGCTCTGACAGTTGTATATCCAATGAATGTATCGTTACCTGTTGTATTGATTAAACTTATAGTTACCGGAGATCCGATACTGGCAGTTATATTAAACAAAGCATTACCACTCATATTATCAGATAGAATGGGGCTACTGGAGGTAATATTATCACCGCTAGAAGTTATAATTGTATAAGATATGGTTGGCTCAACAATTGAACCATCTATAGCAAGCCACCAATTTATGTAATATAATCCTGAAGCGGTAACAGTGATTTCCCCAGTTGTCGTATCATAAGATATATTTGAAGAAAAATTACTAACGATAGTATCAAAAATTATTGGATCATTGTTTGCAATAATTAAATCACCTGTACTTTGCAATTGTATTTGTAATCCTCCTATAACCCCTGGCCCGGTTGGCCCGGTTGCTCCTGCTACTCCTACTGGCCCCGTTGGGCCTGTTGGACCTTGAATACCTTGTACTCCTTGAATACCTTGAGGTCCTGTTGGTCCAGTTGGCCCAGTTGGTCCTCCTCCAGGTCCAGTCGGTCCTGTTGGACCAATACAGTAACAATATTGTATTTGACTAGGCTTACAATTTTTATTTAGTGTATTATTTTGAGTAAAATCCATATTATCATCCTTCGCTCTAATTCATTATATGTACAACTTTTAAATATGAATTTGATATTTAACTAGTTTTTGTTTTATATGTGAAAAATTATGAAAAAACAATTACAATAATCTAAGTTTAAAAGATGTTTTTCATTAAAACACATTTTGAACATGATAAAAAAATCTTATTAATTAATTATTGCTAGAATTAAAATATAGTGATATTATATTTACAGGGGCAATTAGCTCAGTTGGTTAGAGCGCTTGCTTGACGTGCAAGAGGTCACAGGTTCGAGTCCTGTATTGCCCACCATTTATAAAATTATCCATTTAACAAATGTTAAATGGTTTTTTTATTTAGTACACTATCTATGATATCTTTTCTACCTTTATCAGATACTACCTGAACAATATCAAATCCAGCTCGACGGTTACCTTCAACAATAACGGGACCATCTTTAGAAATAGCCACATCCCAACCGACAACATTAATTTCCGGAACGACTTTTGAAGCTGCTAATACCATTTGTTTTACTTTTTCAAAATATGGAATTTCAAACCCTTTAAAATTGATTTTTGT
The DNA here is from genome assembly GCA_964440405.1 of uncultured Muribaculaceae bacterium. GTDB lineage: Bacteria > Bacillota_I > Bacilli_A > RF39 > UBA660 > DAOSVX01. The sequence continues at coordinate 2,922 of CAYTSB010000058.1, read as the reverse complement.
AGTAGGGTGCTTATCATATGTATTAAGATTTTTATCGGTGGCATTACTAATTATTTTACCACTATTAATATCTAATAATACAGCCATACCACCCTGATGGAAATTATCAACATAGTTTTTGCCATTGCCAATTCGAAGAGTAGCAAATAAAATTTTAGATTTATTATTAATATTAGAAGTCATGATTCTAATTGTATTAACTGAACTAGGACATAACTTACTCATTTTAGAATGCTGAATAATTAATTCTTCTAATAAATAATTGTTTTTAATCATTTCTTGATAAAACAGCTCTCTATTCTTAATATTTTTAGTCTTTAGTTTACTAATATTAGCACCACCTAGGCCATCAACAGGTTTAACAATAATTACTTCGTGGTTATTCAAAAAGTCATTAAATTCATCAAAACTATTATCTTTATAGATAAAATCTCTTTTAACATAATCTTTAAAGATATTCATAAAATTTGATTTAATGGAAAAACTGCCTTTATAAGCACTTGGAGATACAATTTCATAAAACTTATCCTGATCTTTAACCGAAACATAATCTTTAATCTGATTTTTAGTTTTATTATATAATCTATAATTTAAATAATCATTGAAAGCAAAGCCTCTGGTGGTTAATAAGTATCCATATTGTAAAAGTAATTTTATATAGCTTTTATCTTCTTTTTTAGCAACCATTTTAATCTTCTGAATAAAGTTTTTGTAGTTTGCATTTCTAAATTTCGTAATCCACATTTTACATCACCTGTACTAATTTTAACAAAACTAGTGCAAAAATAATACTACTTTTTTAACTTTTATGATATAATGTAACAGTTAGAGGTGAATTATTGCATGTCGATACTTGAAAAAGGGGACTATGAAAATCTAATTAAAGATATAAAGAATAATAATAAATTTTTAAAATTAAAAGAAGAGGAACACCACGGAACTAATAGATATGACCATTGTAAAAAGGTTTCTTATTTAAGTTATAAAGTAAGTAAATTTTTAGGTTTAGATTATGAATCAACAGCTAGAGCTGGTCTTTTGCATGATTTTTATTATGGTGAAAGAGATGATAAAGACAATTCATATTTAAACCATCCAAAAGTTAGTGTTAAAAACTCTAAAGCTGAGTTTGACATTACTTATAAAGAGGAAGATATGATCAGAACTCACATGTTTTTTAAATCATTTATTAATAAATTTGCACCGTTTATTAAGAATAAGGAAACTGTTACATTAAAAGAAACACTACCTAATTATAAAGAGGCTTGGATTATTTGTGCATCTGATGTTTTAGTATCTTTTTCTGAATGGGGAAGATATAGAATGAGTTTCAGCTTATCAATATTATTACTATTTATGCTTAATATGTTGACTTTAAATAAATAAAACAAATATTAAAGTTTGTTTTTTTTATGCTATAATATATTTGGTTGGAGAGACAATAGTATGAAAATATATAATCAAGTAGTGGATATTGGCTAAAGATATGACAACAATTAAACTTATCAAGAAATAATTATTTAAATAGTTTAAGTGGTTATAATAATAGAGTGATTGTAGTGAAAAATAATTTTTTATTAAAAACATTTTTAATTTCAAGTGTTTTATTTATATTGGCTAATATAATTTATTATTTTATGCCAGAGATTAAAGTTAAAGAATTAAATTATGTTACAGCTTTATATAAAAACAATAATCTGGAAATAGAATATCCAGATTTTGATAATCCTAGAATTAATAATAAAATTAATGAAATTATCAATTCTTTTGATCTTAAAGAAGGCTTTATCACTTATAAAGCCAATATTATTAACAATAAGTATCTAAGTGTTATCTTTTCTTTGCCTGATTTTAACTATAAAAGTTATTTTATTAATTTGGATAGTATGCAGGAGTTGACTTTAAGTGATATTATCAATAATGAAAAAAAATTTATTGAAAAAATAGTTGAAGCTTTAGATTCCAAGTATCCTAAATTTATTTTCGATGCAATCCAGAGTGAAGTTAATGAAATGTCTTATTTAATTAAAGCAAATGAAATGGTTGTTTATTTTTCCAATGATAATATTATTCCAAAAGTTAATGACAAGATATTTATTGTTTTAAATTATAATGAAATATATAGTTATTTAAAAATTCCTTATACCTTAGATTTAGAATATGTTAATCAAAATATTTATAAACTTGATCCTAATAAAAGAGCAATTGCGATTACATTTGATGATGGCCCAGCAAGTACAACTAATGAAATAATTAAAATTTTAAAAGAAAATAAAGCAACTGCCACATTTTTTATGCTGGGGGAAAAAATGTCTTCACATAGTTTATTGATGAGACAGGTTTTAATATATGGTAATGAAATTGGCAGTCATTCTTATTCTCATAAATATTTAAATAGAATAAAAACTGAAGATATGCTTAACGAAATCAATAAACCGAATGCAATATATAAAGATTTAATGGGTGAGGAGATAAAACTATTTAGAGTCCCTTATGGCAGTATTAATAAAGAAGTAAAGGAAAATATTAATATGCCAATTATTAAGTGGAATATTGATTCATTGGATTGGAAATATAAAGATGCTGAAGTAATTAAAGATCATGTTTTAGAAGATATTAAAGATGGATCAATTATCTTAATGCATGATACTCATAAAAGAACAGTTGAAGCAGTAAAATTATTACTGCCGGAAATCTATGCTAGAGGATATCAGGTAGTTAGTGTATCTAAACTGGCTGAACTAAAAAATAAATCTTTGGAAAACAATACTATATATACCCACATCAGTGATTATAATTAATAAAAAAAAATTATTCCATTTAGAATAATTTTAAATTTCATTGGTGACCCGTACGGGATTTGAACCCATGAATGCATGCGTGAAAGGCATGTGTGTTCAACCACTTCACCAACGGGCCATA
>CAYTSB010000057.1:0-5005 GCA_964440405.1 uncultured Muribaculaceae bacterium | reverse complement strand
CTTTTAGCGATTGCTTAGTCTTTTTACCCGTGTCTACTAAACGGGGTACAGTTCAAACTGTCTGCTTTTTTTAATAATCTCCAAAATCATATTTTACTATTTTTTTTCTAATCGGTCCTTTTATAATAAAATAAATACCACCCTTAAGCCATTTCCACAGAACTATTGCCACACCTTCTTTATCTAAACGCCTAACTGAAAAAAAAAGCTTAGTTCCTTTAATCATTCGATACTTACCCTTTTTTGAGATTCTTCTAACATAGTCATAATCTTCACCGATATATATACTCTCATCAAAGCCCCCAATTTTTTCATGCTCTAATTTTTTTACAATAATGCCGACGCCAACTGAAGCAGGGAAAAAATATTGGCCCAAATAACACACTGAATGATAAACTTTTTCAAATATACGATAAATAAAACTAGGTGAGTTAAAAATCAAATAAAAACCAGCGATAGTTAAATTTTTATTTGTAAAATCTGAATATGTTGTTAATAAAAAATCATCCGGTAATTTAGTGTCTGCATCCAAAAATAAAATTATTTCTCCTTTAGCAATTTTTACCCCATTATTTCTTTGTCTGGCCGGTAATTTCTTCTTATCTCTGATCACTCTTGCTCCGTACTCTTTGGCAATCTCAATTGTTTTATCTATAGAAAAAGCGTCTGAAATAATAATTTCATAATCTTTAAAATCTTGTTTTTTAATTGACTGAAGTAAAATAGGTAAATATTTTTCTTCATTAAGTGTTGGTATAACAATGGAAACCATAATATCAAAATAATTTTCTAGCTAATTCCCAAAAATCTTGGTTTCCATGTAAATATTGCCAATACCACCATTCAGCGCCCCAAAGATAAGCTTTATTAAACTGAGTTTTTTTAGCATAGATTAAATTACTCTTAAAGCGCTCTAAACTAAAAGAATAATCAGCTTCATTTTTACTTAAATGAATAATTTTTCCCTGAGGGACCCATGGCTCAGCTTGAAGCTCCGCAATTATCCTTTTTTCTGGTGGAATTTTAACTAACCAAGCTTTGAAACGATAAAAAGACGGTGGAATTGGATAAAGTGTATAACCTAACCACCGATTCCAAACAACTCGATACATAGTTGTCCCAAAAATATCTCCATATTTTGCTTCTTTACGCCACATATTTAATTCACCTGGGCCAGAGACCATAACAGGTCTGCCGTCTAAAGATCTAAGTAAAGCTAATTCTTTTTTAAAAAACTCCTCATCACTAGGTGGGCAAATGCCAAAGAAATCTAAAAAGGGCTCATTTTCCAGTTGCCAACTTACTATGGATTCATTATTTTTATAGCGATTAATAGTCCTTTCTAACATTAGCAAAACCTGATCTTGAATATCAACAATTTTTTCTTGATTAGTCCACGCTGGAGAATGGCACTCTGGCCAACGTGGTAAGCGCCAACCAACACTAATAATAAATTCGATATTCCTTTTATTGCCCTCATTAATTAAATAATCATAGTCATCATAAATATAAACACCTTTTTCTTTTTCAATATCATCCCAATAAATCGGTAACCTTATTTGCTTAACTTTTAAATCATCAAGAATAGCTAAATAAACCTCCTTCCAGTCTAAGCCTAGTTCTTCAGCATATTTTCTAGAAAAAGTTACACCGAAAAAATTTTCATTATCACTCAAAACTTCTATTTCTTTATTACTGCTAAATATTTTCATAAAAATAATAATACTAATTAACAAAACAACTAATACCAAAGCTAATATTTTAACACGATATTTCATAAAGCTAGTAAGTACAAGCCACAACTAATTATTAGAATGGCTATTGTTTTTTTTATAATCACCGATTTAGATATGTCTTCTTTTAAAATTTTAGGGGCAAACATTGATACAAGCGCTCCTAAAATAATAATCCACACATATTGAACCCCTTGTAGAGCATTAACAATAGCAACTGGCCCTAAATATATGGCATAATTTTGCAAAATAAAACCAAGGGCTCCTAAACCTTGGTTGACCACTAGAAGGCCCTGTTTCTTATTATTCCCTTTCTTAGGCTTAAATAGAGCGGCTATTTCTTGACGCGCACGACGAGAAAATAAAATTAAAGCTGCAAAAAAAGCTGCTCCCAAGCGCGTCCAAAGGAAAGCACTTAAAAATTCTTGACTTTGATAAGCAAATTTACTACCAACAAAGAACAAGGCATAAAATAATCCAGATAGAATAGCTAAAATAATCCCGAGTTGTGGATTATAATTCTTTAATGAAAGGCGTGAAAATAGTTTTTCCCAAAAATTTTTCTTTTTGCTTGGCAAAAAAGCTATAACTAATAGTCCAAGAAATAAGAGGGCAATGGCTATTATTTGTCTTAAATAAAAAGTGTCTTTTAAAACTAAAAAAGCAAGTGGTAAAGAAAAGATAGGCGTTGAACCGCCAACTAACACTAATATTCTAGAAGCTTCTCCTCTACGTAAAGCAGCATATAAAAATAAAAGGGCTAAAGTAAAGATTCCCCCTAAAATTAAATCAAAAATGAACATCGAAAAACCTGGCCACCTCATAACCCAAGGAGCTACAATCAACACTAATAGGCCCATAATTGAGGCCATAAAAGTATAAGCGCGAGCACTGCCTAAAACTTTTTCTACTAAAAACTTATCAATTAAATTAGCTACAGCTAATAAAAAATAAGCTATTAATGCAACGATCCACCAACTCATAAATTAATATCTAAGACTTCTTTTATAATATTTTTTGTACCATCTCTTCGACTTAATAAATATGCATTAAATGCTGCCCTGGCTAGACGTCCATCTTTTTGCCAATCAACCAACCACTCGTCCACAATCTCTGGATTTAAACTTTCTAAGCCAACTCCTAACTTTAAAAGCCATTCACGATTAAAGTGTTCTTGTGAGCCAACTGGCTCAGACATGATAATAGGCACGCCTAAACCAGTATAGAAGCTCAACTCGGATGGTTTCGTCCATAACAAGTCACTATTCCTTAATGAAAGATTAAAAAGCTTAAAATACTCTGGCTTTTGTGGATGATAAATTATTTCTACGCTTTCGTTGTTTTGTAAATTTAATAATTCAATATTTTTTTTAAAATAATTATGTACATCACTACGCACTCCCGCAACTAAAATTAGTTTAATTTTCTTTTCATTTATCTTATTCATTAATTTTTTTAACAATAGAATACCCAACTCTCTTTGAGCACCAGCACCGCCAACTGCAAACATAATAGTTAGAGGTCTGTCAATACTTTTTGGAGTTACAATATTATAGACATCCAAAATCTTAGCATTTCTTTTTAAAAAAATTTTATTAGGATCTAAACTAACTAAACGCTTGGATAAATCGTTTTTCAAGACAAGTTCATTATCACCAATATTTTCTAATGGTAGAGGAAAGCCTGTTAATTTAATATTTTCTTTTTTTACGCCATACATCATTAATCTACGACAGACCCTCTCAGTGCTAGCTAAATAAATTATTTTACTTTCATGAGGATTAATTGGAGCCCAAGCCCTGGAAATATCAGCATCGCAAATTATACAATATATGGGTCCCTTATATTGATAATATTCAGCGCTATAAGCAGCCACAAAAAAACTCGTTACAAAAGGTAATGGATTTTTATTTAATTCATTAATTAGATTTTTGCCAACTCCTTTTTTCACAGCTTTAAAAAACATTTTTTGTTGCAATGTTTGTTTTGATAAGTCTCGCAATGGATAGAAGTTTTGAATTCTCTGAAAATAATCCATAATATTGAAAACCAAAACTCCTAATAAGGGGATTTTTTTAAAATATGAAATTTTTTCATAAGCTCTGCTACTATTTAACCAATACTTTTTTTCCCATTCGCTAGAGTTATCATAATTATTTAAATTAATGTTCCCAGAGTGGCTCCAGGATAAAAGTGGATATGCAGCCCGCTGATGACCATAGCCCATGTCCACAACAACTAAGTGAAATTTTTTATTCATAGGTAGAATAGTTGAATATTAATAACTTAACTTCATTATACTATATATACAATTTATATTAAAGATTGTTATTTAATTAACAACCTATTTAAAATTATTTAATATTAATTTAAAGTTCAATAAATGAAATTAAATTATTTTCCAAAACAAGAATTACTTAGAAATTGAATTGTTAAACACAAATTTAGTCATTCAACACTTAAAATCTGCTTACTTTTTAGTAAAACTATTTGATCAATAAAATCACATTTTTTAATATATAAGGGATGATTAAATTAATTCTGTGTAAAATAGTTATCACAACGAAACGTATTCACTCTTAATTGTTGGCTTATTTGCCATAATTTACTTAATTTTCTTATACCAGTAGGGGATTTCTCGTGTAATTTATTCATACACGAGAATTATCCCCGAAAACGTCCAAATTTACTATTACATTAGCTAATATTTTAAATATCTTTACACATAATTAATTTAATCATCCCATATATAATATAATAAGCTTTACAAATAAATTTAAATGTTAACTATATCTTATATAAAATTTCATAAAAAACTTATTTAAGGCCTTAAATAATTTAATAAAAAACTAGTTATGCAAATATTACTTTAATATAAGCTAAATAATATTTAATTATGCTAATATTAGCTAATTATAAATCACATTTAACCAATCTTTTCCGCGTAGAACATTTAAGAAGACCATTTAATATCAATATATCCGGATTGTTCTGCGAAGAACATTTAAGAAGATCGTTTACTATCAATATAAACAAATTGTTCTGCGTAGAACATTTAAGAAGATCATTTACTGTCAATACAAACAAATTGTTCTGCGTAGAACATTTAAGAAGATCATTAACATCAATATATCTGAATTGTTCTGCGTAGAACATTCTTAATATTAAAAAATATATTGATAATGAGCAAATTATCACAAATTGTTCTGCGTAGAACATTTAAGAAGATCATTTACTGTCAATACAAACAAATTGTTCTGCGTAGAACATTT
>CAYTSB010000056.1:0-5046 GCA_964440405.1 uncultured Muribaculaceae bacterium | reverse complement strand
CTATAGGTGGTAGAAGATATAATAAATATTTGGATTCACTTAAAAAAATTAATATAAAAGAAGAAAACTGTATAATATGTAATCCGTATAAAAATTCAAGTGAAGAATTAAAAGAATTAATCAAAGAAAGTGATATATTAGTATTTCCTGGTGGAAATCCAGAAATGTTTTTTAAAAAAGTACTGCATGATAAAGAAATTATTTATGATATTAAACATTTTAAAGGAATCGTTATTGGCGAGAGTGCTGGTACAGAATTACAGTTAAAGAGATATTTTATTACTAGTACTAATAATTTTTATAAATATTTTGCATTTTATGATGGTTTTGGATTAATTGATGATCCTTTCTATATGGATGTTCATACTGTGAATGAAGAGAATTATATTAAAGAATTACAGGATGTTTCAAATAATACAAAAAAAACAATTTATGCAATATATGATGATGGTGTTCTTTTATATAATAGAGAATCTAAAGAACTTGAGCAATTCGGAAATATAGAAGTTATTAATCCGATTTCTGAGTAAAAAAACTTGATTTTAAATTCAACTGGTAAAGTAATAATTTGAAATATCAATCGAAAGATTGATTTTTTTGCTTTAATGAAGGATGTGTGTGTATGATTGATATATCAAAAAAAGAAATCAAAATGAGTTCTGATCTCATTACTAAATTAAAATAGGCTTGTGGGTCTAATTAAAAAACAAAGAAAAAAATCATTTTGCGATATTTATAATACTAAAATTTCACTTTTAAAAAAACAAGAAATAGCTTTATTTCCTGTCTTATATATTAGATTTACTTCATATATAATTATTTTTTCTTCTTTAGATTCTTTCAACCTCAAATACAATAACAGTTGTTGATGTAGCGGCAACATCGCTTAGATTAACAGTTAATAATCCAGTTCCAGCATCAAATGTATAATCGGTAGGACTAGTAGCGGGTGTACCGTTTATAGTAACTGTTCCATCCACTAAAGTAGCTAAAGTAGGATCGACAGTATCAGTAACAACTGGACTTTCATATGGATTCGTACTTTGGTTATCAATAGTGATAGTATATGTTAAGTTTCCAGTTGCCCAAGATTCACGATTTGCTGTTTTAGTAATATTTAAATCATCTACTAATTGTGTAACAACAGCTTCTGTTGTCATTTCAGTTGATAAGCTTTCATAAGTACCGACTGAGGTAGCAATGTTAGTTAATTCGTTCATAAAAACACCTCCTTAAAACACTACTTTATTCTATGCAATTATATTTATTTGTTTAATAGTTTTATTTATTAATTAGAAAATTATTTGATTAATATAATACTTTAGGTGATAAAAAGTGACAATAATCGACAGTGAAACAGTAGTTGTTTATAATTATAATGAATTAAAAACAATTTTAGAAGGTAATAACACTTATAGTTTAATATATTTTGGAGATAACATAACTTTAGCAGGAGGAATATCAATATATTCATCTAAATCAAATATAACAATTGATGGTACCTATGATAATGTCCGCTATACTTACACTGATTATAGTAGTTCTTCAGCATCACAAACAATTTATTTACTTGGTCCAAGCAGTATGAATATTACTGTTCAAAATATTGATGTGATAGGAAGAAATTATTATGGAATTATATGTATATATGAAACTTCTAATCTAAGTAATGTAATTGTTAATTATATAAACATTAATTATACAGGTCCACAAATGGCATTTAATCCTTATAGTTCTTTAAATATTATAGATTGTGATATAACTATTCAAACAGGATCTTCCCTAGCAAATGAAGTTGCTGAAACAAGAAATATTACTTTAGGGGGAACAGTTACTATAAATAGCGCATCTACATCAACTGCTCTTTTTTGGTTTAGATATGTAGTTGGAAGTACATATCCATTTTTTAATGTTTTGCCGAATTCAAATGTGACAATAGTTGGCAATAGTTCTTATCTATATTATTTAAGTTCCGCTAGTTATATGAATATGACTTTTGGAAGTAATTCAAATACAAATATTGAAACAGCAAGAGGGATGGGATATGATAATAGTCATCGAACAAACAATGTTTTAATTGATAGTGGGGCAACCTTAAATATCGAACAAAAACAGCAATTCGGTTTAGCTGCTACTTGGTGTGTAATTGGTGAATTTAAAATGAACAGTGGCGCATCATTAAAAATGATTAGTGATTATTCTGGAGCAACAGGGAATTATTGTTTACAGTTTATAGGAACTTCTGCCTCATTTAATTTGAATAATCCTAGTAGTATAGTCTTTTATAATAGACCAACAAATGCTATATCCTCTTCTTCAACTATTCCATTTACTTTTAATATTTCCCAGTACAATAGATGGACTACCTTTACAGCGCTTGCCAGTGCGGGAGATATTTATGATATTCCAACTTACTCTTGGTATAAACTAGAAAACACTAATAACTTAACTGTAAATGGCAATATAACTACTTCAACAACTATTATAACAAGCACTAATTTAACAAGTGCTGAAGAAAGTGAATTGCCAAATTTAAACAATTTTTTAATCAACAATACTAAAGTATTATCAATGGGTAGACCATCTTTAGCAATAAATCCAATAACAGATACATCAACAGAAATAAGTGGTGCAACAAGTCCGTATGCAGATGTTAGAATAAGTTATAATAGCAATGATTATTATGTCCAAGCTGATAACTTGAGTAATTACAGTTACACTTATTCAATTCCACTACCAATAGGAACAGTAATTTATTTTGTATCGAATGTAGCTAATAGTTTTTTATATAGATTTAGAAACGTAGAAGTAGTATTTACCGGAGATATCAATATAGTATCAGCTACAAGTCAAGTAACATTTTCAACTATCCCATTCCAAACAACACCAACCTTATGTAATCGTTCTAGTGCTTTAAAAGTAATTGTCAATGATTCTAGAATATATCCAACTGTATGGAATTTATATGCTTTTATCAATAATGCACTAATTAATGAAAAAGGTGATACGTTAATAGATGGGCTTGTATTTGTTGATGAAATAGGTAATATGACAGTTTTATCTACAACACCAACTTTAGTTTATACATCTGACGGAATATCAACTGGCGAAATTGAAGTCAATTGGCCCAATAATGAAGGTATTTTACTTCAACTTAATATTAATCCAGTCGTAGTTAATACAACTTATAAAAATGATATTAATTGGTATATAGAATAAAATAGAAAGTAATAAAATTTCTATTTTTCTTTACATCTACATATCTTTGAAATGCCATATACTGTAACAACATTACTATTAACAATATTGTTAGTAGTAATCAATGAACCATCACTATCAAACGATAATGTTGCAATATTATCAAGCTTGAAAATTTCTATCATGTTTTTCGTAACTTGGTATTTTATTACAACTAGTTCATTTGGCTCAATTTTTGGTAAGTTAATAGCTAAAGTTCCATTATTTTTATTATACGTAAAAATACCATATCCAGCAGGAACATCATTTATTCTTACACTTTCAACAATTAAAGAAATAAGTTTAGGATTTAAAACATCCGTAATTATAATGTTTTTCAAAATTATGCTTGAGAGATTTTTGACATTAATGGTATAGGTTAAATTACCAGTTGCCCATAAAGTTTTGTTGGATTTTTTTACGAATTCTAAATTATTTGTTAATAATATAGTATTTTCATTAGATTGAATAATTGTTTCTAAACTTTTATAATAACCACTAGCTGTAGCATAATTAGTTAGCTTATTCATTAAAACAACTCCTTATAATATAAATATGAGTATATAAAATATAATTGATGATATTTTTAAATTTTAATAATAAAAAAGCAAAGTTTAATTATGGCGATGTTAAAAAAGCATTGGTGAAGTTAAAATATAAAGGAATCTATTTAAAAAAAATAGAAGATTAATATCTTCTACAATCTCTTCGGCAATTGAAACATCCGAATGCTAAATTTAAAATCCATATTATTAAAATTATTGGAAAAAAAATAATTATAAATGGACAAAAAATTATCAATAATAATAAGCAACACATAATATCTACTTCCTACTATAAGTAATGCACATCAAAAAAAATTGACTATAGTATATGCACAATTTAAAAAGAATTTCTTGAAATATTTTGTAATTAAGTTTTAAAAACAATTTGTTGATTTTATTACTATAAAAGGTATAATTAATATAGTAGAACAATTTAATATAAAAATATAGAAAGGAATAAGCAATGTATATAGAATTAAGTAAAGTAACTAAAACATATAAAATGGGCGATATTACTATAATGGCTGCTGATAAAGTTTCTTTTGGTATTGAAAAAGGCGAACTTGCAGTTATTCTTGGACCTTCCGGAGCGGGAAAAACAACAGTATTAAATATTTTAGGTGGCATGGATAGATGTAATTCAGGAACAATTATGGTTGACGGTAAGGATATATCAAAATATTCGGATTATGAATTAACAAGATATAGAAGAAATGATATAGGTTTTATCTTTCAGTTTTATAATCTTGTTCCGAATTTAACTTCTCTTGAAAACATTGAACTCACTAATCAAATTTGTGAAGATACTATCCCTGCAAAAGAAGTTCTTGCTAGTGTCGGATTAAAAGATAGAATAAATAATTTCCCGGCCCAATTATCTGGCGGAGAGCAACAAAGAGTTGCAATAGCTAGAGCGCTTGCTAAAAAACCGAAATTACTTTTATGCGATGAACCAACTGGAGCATTAGATTCAAAAACAGGGCAAAAAGTCTTGGAAGTGTTACAAAAGACTTGTCAAGAATATGGTATGACAGTTGTAATTATTACGCATAATTCAGCAATTGCTCAAATTGCCAATAGAGTTATAAAAATGAAAAACGGAACAGTGGAAGAAAATATAATTAATAAGCGACCTTTAGAAATAAAGGAGATTAATTGGTAATGAAATTATTAATTAAAAATATTTTTAAGAAGATAAAAAACTCAATCGGCAGATTTCTTTCAATTATGTTTATTATTGCTCTTGGAATAAGTGTTTTTATAG
>CAYTSB010000055.1:0-5152 GCA_964440405.1 uncultured Muribaculaceae bacterium | reverse complement strand
TTATGGTGTTTTTTGTTTTGTTACCTTGTACTGAACTTGTCAATAAAAAAAGCAGACACTTTTTAACTGTCTACTTGTCTTAAAATTTCACTTTTAAAAGTTTATTTATTTTGCTTCTTCTTGAGCTCTGGTTTCTCTAATAACTGTAATTTTTATTGTTCCAGGATATTGCATTTCTTTTTCGATTTTTTCTTTTATTTCTCTAGCTATTTTAAATGATTCTAAATCATCAATTTGATCTGGTTTAACAATTACCCTTACTTCTCTTCCAGCTTGCATTGCATAAGTTTTTTCAACTCCTGCATAAGAGTTACCAATTTCTTCCAATTTTTCTAATCTTTTGACATAATTTTCTAATGAATCATTTCTTGCTCCAGGTCTTGAAGCACTTATAGTATCAGCAATTTGGACTAATACTGAAATAATTGATGTCGCAACAGTATCATTATGATGAGATGCTATTGAATTTAAAACTATTTCATCTTCACCATGTTTTTTAGCTATTTCTAAACCTATTTCAACATGACTTCCTTCCATTTCAGAATCAATTGATTTACCAATGTCATGTAAAAGTCCTGCTCTTTTAGCCATATTAATATTTTCGCCTAACTCAGCTGCTAGAAGGCCTGATAAGTTGGCAACTTCTTTGGCATGATGTAAAGCATTTTGGCCATAACTGCTTCTAAAGTTCAATTTTCCTATTAATTTAACTAATTCAGGATCAACTTTAGTAATCCCTAATTCATATAAAGTCTCATTGCCTATTTCAATTATTTTAGCATTCATATCATTTGATACTTTATCGTATAATTCTTCAATCCTTGCGGGATGAATTCTGCCATCTTTAATTAGAGTCTCGATTGTTATTTTAGCAATTTCTCTACGGAAAGGATCAAATGAAGATATTACTATTGCTTCTGGAGTATCATCAATAATTAAATCAACACCAGTAACAGCCTCAATAGTACGAATATTTCTTCCTTCACGACCAATTAAACGGCCTTTCATTTCATCATTAGGTAGTTCAATTACACTAACTGTTTGTTCACTGACCACATCATTAGCATAACGTTGCATACTATTAACAATCATATTTTTAGCTTTTTTATCAACTTCCAGTTTAGCTTCAGCTTCTCCTTCTTTGATAATTTGAGCTATCTCTTTTCCCATGGCTTCTTCGGTGCGTTTTAATATCATTTCATGGGCTTCGCTTTTAGAAAACTTAGCAATGTTTTCTAAAACATTCATTTCTTCTTTTAATAGTTCTTCCATTTTAGCTTTTTTATCTTGGATTTCTTTTTGTAAAGCATTTAAATTATTATCTTTTTCAGTTAAAAGATTATCTCTTGTTTGAAGCAATTCTTCTCTTTTATCAAGATTTTTTTCACGTTGCATCAATCTATCTTCGCTACCTTTTAGTTCTGATTTTTTTTCTTTTATTTCCTGATCTGCTTCTTGTTTTAAACGAAAAGATTCCTCTTTTAATTCTAAGAGATTATCTCTTTTATACTTATCTGCTTCTTTTTTTGCTTCTTCTAATAATTTTTCAGCTTTATTATTGGCATTTTTGTTGCGAACAACTATCACTATTATTACAGCTACCGCGCCAAATATTAATCCACCTATTAAAGTCAAAATGGAGAGGGTATTCCATACCATAATTTCTCCTCCATTTAATTCATTTATAAATATTCATTTTTGATAAACATCTATGTATTTATTATAGTTGGTTTTTTTTATAAAAGCAAGAAACTTTTTTGGCAGAATAAGTAGTTAGCTTTAATTCAATTGATTTTAATTTATTAATATTTATATTATTTAATCTTTTAAAGCACTTTATTAAATTTTAGTGCTGTGTAATTCCACCGCATTAAAATCTTTGAATATTTCATTTCACAGAGTTATTCTCTTTTCAAACAAAAAAACAAAGTTATTTTTCCTTTGCTTCTTTAGATTTTTTTAAATCTTCTTCATTTTTATTTAATTTATAATGTTCATAAATCTTTTTCTCAAGTTCTTCTTTTAAAACTTTGTTATCTTTTAACAATTGCTTTACATTTTCTTTACCCTGGCCAATTTTTTCGCCTTTATATGAATACCAGGCGCCACTTTTTTCAATTATATTTATTTCACTCGCCAAATCAACAATTTCGCCTTCACGGCTAATACCTTCCCCATACATAATATCAACTACTGCAGTTTTAAATGGTGGTGCTACTTTGTTTTTAACTACTTTGATAGTTGTTCTGTTACCAATAACATTATCACCATTTTTAAGTGCTTCTCCTCTTCTGATATCTAACCTAATTGTTGAATAGAATTTCAAAGCTCTTCCTCCGGGAGTTGTTTCCGGATTGCCAAATATTATTCCTACTTTTTCTCTTAACTGGTTAATAAATATTGTTATTGTATTAGTTTTACTGATGGTTCCTGACAATTTTCTTAAAGCCTGGCTCATTAATCTTGCTTGTAAACCAACATGACTATCACCCATTTCGCCTTCAATTTCAGCTTGCGGTACTAAAGCTGCTACTGAATCAATAACAACTATGTTAACTGCTTCGCTTCTAACTAATGCTTCGCAAATTTCCAATGCCTGTTCTCCTGTATCAGGTTGAGAAAGTAGCAGTTCATTTATATTAACCCCTAGTTTTTTAGCATAAGTTGGATCTAAAGCATGCTCAGCGTCAATAAATGCTGCTCTTCCACCTTGATTTTGAACCTCAGCTATTGCCTGTAAAGCAAAAGTTGTTTTACCGCTAGATTCAGGTCCATATATTTCGACTATTCTTCCTTTGGGATATCCACCTACTCCTAAAGCAATATCTAAAGTAATACTTCCTGATGGGACAGCATCTATTTCCAAATGTTCTTTTCCCCCCAGACGCATTATCGCCCCTTTTCCAAATTGCTTTTCAATATCAGCCATTACTTGCTCTAAGGTTTTGTCCTTATCTTTTTCATCTTTTGTGTATTTCATATTTCCTCCTACCACTATCATTGTATTACAAGGAATTTGTTTTGTCAACATCTTTTTCAAACAATTGTTTGGTATAATTTGGTTAACAAAAAAAGACATTTTGCTTAACTAAAATGTCTTTTTAGAAATATCTTTTTTATTAATAATTACATTTCTGACAAAATAAATTCTTTATTAGCTATAAAATATTGACTACCAGAAATAACTGACAAAACAATTGCTAAGAAAACTAATAGTTCTGCTACTCTGATATTTAATAGTTCAAATGGTAAATTTGAGAAAAAGATTAAACTAATTCCAATTAACATACAAACTGTTTTAGCTTTTCCCATCCAACTGGCTGCTATTACTTTACCTTTACCACTAGAAACCATTCTAATTGAATCAACAACAATATCTCTTGTTATAATAACTACTGGCACTACAACTGAAATATCACCATTTACTGCTAAAACAATCAAAACTCCATTAACAAGTATTTTATCAGCAATTGCATCCATTATTTTACCAAAGTCAGTAACAATATTTCTTTTACGAGCAATATTGCCATCCAAGAAGTCAGTAAATGCAGCAACCAT
The DNA here is from genome assembly GCA_964440405.1 of uncultured Muribaculaceae bacterium. Taxonomy (GTDB): domain Bacteria; phylum Bacillota_I; class Bacilli_A; order RF39; family UBA660; genus DAOSVX01. Next base: position 1,594 of record CAYTSB010000055.1, on the reverse strand, counting down.
AAACATAATCCCACCAATAATATACTTTAAATTAATTGCTATTTTATCAAATAAATAGTAAGTGGGAAATGTTACCCCTACTTCATTAAATGGAAATACTAAAAGAATTAAAAGTAATACTGCTAAAATAATTCTTCCCATTGTGATTTTATTTGGCAAATTCATGATATCCTCCTTATTTTTTATATCCGATTGAAGTAGCTACATCGTTACCGACAGTTATTTGCTTAATAGACCAAACTACTGCCAGCACCAGAAGGATAACTATTCCAATATAGACCAATACATATTTTAATGTATGATGTTTACTTTTAATCTTACTATAAGGCGATATTACACGATCGGCTTTTTCTTTCTTTTGATGTTTTTTTAAAGCAATCGCTTTTTCAATTTTTTTAAGTGGGATTTTTGAGGTATATTCAAATAAATATTCATTAAATTCATCAATTGTTTTATCAGGATCTAACCCTAAATATTTTGAATATTTTTTAATATAATCTTTCAAAACAAAAATATCTTTAAAACAACCGATATTACCGTCTTCAATGTTTTCAAGCACTAATAATTTAATGTTCAGGTCTTCGCTAGCTTCTTCTTTGGAAACGCCAGCTTTTTCTCTTGCACTTTTTAACATTAGTCCAATCTCATTCAAGATTTCACTCCTAATCCATAATATAAAAAACAAATAAATCTTATAAGCCATGTTCTGTCCTTCTAAATTAAAGAAGTGGCAAACATTTATCTACTATTACTAGTTCCCTTTTTAAGTTATTATTCCTCAAAAGGAATTCCCCTACCATTATTTGGGTTTCTCACTCGCGGGGTTTACCTCGTTCCATTATTAAAGTTTCCTCTAATACTCGTCTCTTTGGCACTTTTATATTTACTTTAACCATTTCAGGTTATTTCAAAGCCGTTAGTTAAACTACCAGTAGTTATCTTTTCCTACTGCGCGAACACTACAATCATTCCAGACTGTGTGAGCATGGACTTTCCTCTACATATTCCTAAGAACATGCAGCGTTTACCAAGATTTATTCATTTTTTCCAAATACTATTTTTTCTAATTGACTTATTCTTCTAAGAAGGTCGATATTACTTACATTCTTGCTTGATCCATCATCTTCTCTAGATTCAAGATCAGTTTTGATGTTCCTTAATTCCTGTTTTAGTTTGTTATTGTCTTCAACTAAATTTTTCATTTCAACATCATACTTCTTGATAATATTATTATATTCAGCATAATCACGAATAATCATATCTAAGAACTTATCTACTTCTTGAGGTCTATATCCTCTAGCATCAATTTTGAATTCTTTTTCCAGTATTTCTTTTGGAGTTAAAAAAATTCGATCATTAAACATAGCAAACTTCCCTTCTTATGCTGACATTATATAAAAAATGTAGTTAAAAGTCAAGGCGTATCACTTTTTGTCGCTTTCAGATGATGACAAGTCAAGGATACTATTTTTTATGTCTTTAAGCATTTTATTTATTATAAAATCTATTCTAAACATAAATTCTCCTTTCTAAATATAATATAGCAAAAATGACACTTGCTTTCCATAGCTTTGACATAAACAGTCAAAATATT
>CAYTSB010000054.1:0-5334 GCA_964440405.1 uncultured Muribaculaceae bacterium | reverse complement strand
GCACAGATATAGCAAATGATTTATATACCACAAGTAGTAATGGAATGGGAAATAAGAAATTGACATATCCAATCGGATTAATAACAGCAGATGAGGTAGCATATGCAGGAAGTGTGTATGGTACAAACAATTATACCTATTACATGCAAAGTGGAAGTTATTATTGGACAATGAGTCCGTTGCAATTCAGCGGCAGTTATGCTTACGAGTTCTATGTCAACCCGTTTGGCTACCTGAACAACTACGACGTCTTCAACACCACCCCTGCGGCGCGTCCGGCAGTTTCTCTGAAATCTGAAACGACAATTACTGGTGGAACAGGAACTTTAACTGATCCCTGGATAATAGCATCGTAGAAAACAAAATCTGTAATCTCATTAAGGCCCGAAAAACCCTTTGAGGGCCAAAACTACGGTATATATTTTATATATATGGGGTAATGCACGAAAAGAGCTTGCCTTAGCACATCTAACTCGTCTGCTGTCGCATGGTATGTGTACAGCAACGGTGTTCGCCCGGTAGTTTCTTTAAAATCTGAAACAACAATATCAGGTGGGACAGGAACTTTAGTTGATCTATGGATAATTGCATCGTAAATCATTAATAAAGTAATACTGCTAGTATTATTTTTTAATGCATAAAATTACTATGAATAAATTTAAAAGAAGAAAGAGAAAAATAACTTTAAAAAAGAATATTATTTTAATAACTATTTTATTAGTTCTTTTAAATACTGTTTTGTTAATAACTATTTATAGTAAAAAAATAGCGCCGGTTATTTTAGATGTTTCTAAAATCAAATTACAGGAAATAAATAATACTTTAATAATTAATAATATTAAAAGTGGGGTAATTAAAAATATTGATGTTGATCAAATATTAATTCCGGTTTTAAATAAGAGTAATGAAATCATTTCTATAGATTATAATTTGGATTATGTTTATGAAATAATTAAAGATGTCAGTGCTAATTTGAAAAGTAGTATTAAATTATTGGAAAACGGGAATGTTAAATCACTGGTAGATGAAAAATTTCTGGATTCTGGTAATCATGGACTGATTGCTTTTATTCCGACAGGTAGCGCTTTTAATGTACCCAGTGTAGCTAATTTAGGGCCTAAAATACCTTCTAAGATAATGTTTATTGGTAATATTTTTGCTAATTTGGAAACCAAGGTAACCAGCTACGGACTTAATAATGCCTTGCTAGAAATTTATTTAGTAATAGATATGAATAATCGGGTAATAATTTCTCTTAACAAAGAAGACGGTAATTATATTGTTAAATTGCTATTGTGTGCTAAAGCAATTCAAGGGAAAGTACCACATATTTACGGTGGATCTTTAATTAAAGAAACTGAAGAAATTTCTATTTCTTAAAAATAGTTAATATGTTATAATAAAAATAGGTGATAATATGGATATATCAATGGGTAATTTAAGTGTATCTTTTAATTACATGATTGATTTATACTTAAAAGAAAAGCAAAATAAATTTGCAAAACACAATCCAATCCTAAATATTACTAAGTTTTTAATTATAATTTATGGCGAAATAAATATTATTAATCCTTATTTATCACAAAATTTAAGTGTTTTGTTAAATAATTTAACGGTCTATGGACTAAAAAAATCTGAAGTTCAAGAATTTCTTGACAATTTAGAAGAATTTTATCAAAAATATATTGCTAACAGATGCTTGGAAAATACAGAGTTATTAAATCAAATTTATTTTAATTTAATTGATATGGTAAAATCAAAAGGTAAAAAGCAACTAATCACGATTTCAGAATTTGCTTCATATGAAGAACTTATCTATTCCAAGAATAATGTTAATCCAATTATTAAGTTATATAATTTATTAATTAATAAAAAACCAGATGCTATAGGGAATTACTGGTATAAAGTTAAAACTGAATTATTACATCCAGTAGTTGAGGTAAATAAGCCTTTACTGGCTGCTAATATTTATCAGAATTATGGTTTATCTTATGATGAAGTAAGTAAATTGAGTGTAAATGAAATTGTCAAGTTAAATGCTAGAATTCAGAATGAAATGGATACGGAAACAAGTGGGGGAAGAACTATAGAAAACCCTAAAAAATTAATTTTAACTAGCGGTAATGCTGTTATCGATTCAGTTTTACTTTTAGGTTTTATTGCTACGGGAATCCTAGTTGGATTCATTATATTATTGGGATTTATAAGGGGGTAAAAATATGGAATTTGAAATAGATAACAAGCAATATAAGTTAATAAAAAATGAAAAAGATGGTTTTGATTTAGAAAATTTAAAACTTAAATATGGTGAATTTTTTCATATTTATGATTTTATTGTTGGTGATTGGGCTTATGGAAAGTTAAGACTTAAAGGTTTTAATAAAAAAACTAATAAAGCTTATAACAAAATTAATGATTATACTAAAATAGATGATTATATTAAAAACAATTGTGCTTATGAGTGTAAATATTTTATTATTGAAAAAACTAAGTAGTATGATATAATTAAAGAAGAATAGAGGGATATGAATGGATAACAAAATAATCGTTTCACCAGAAGGAGGACAACCTTTTGAGGCAGAGTTAGTTATGGCATTTGAAATTATTGAAACTGGTAATAAATATGTCGTTTATACTCTAAATGAAAAATTAGAAAATGATTTAGTTAAGCTTTATGTTGCTGGTTTAACGAATGAAAATGGCAAAGAAGTAGCTAAGTCTATTGATAGTGAAGAAGAATGGAATAAAATTAAAGAAATAATGAAAGAAGTAATATCGGGAGGTAATATTTAATGGCACAATATAAAATTAGAGGAAATCCTAAGAATTTTTATTTAGGCAAAGTGGTCGCCAAAAATATTGGGCTAAATCCTCTGCACTTAGAGATTATGAAGAAAAAAGGAAAAGAAGTACCTGCTCCTGAAATGCTTGAAATCATACCTGAAATTCCTGATCCAGTAGTTACGGTTCCGCCAATAGAAGAGACCCCAGTTTTAGAAACAAATGAAGTTGTGCTTAAAGAAGTACCTTCAATAACTGAAGAAGAACCTCAAAAAGAACAACCAACATTCCCTAATATGGATTTAAATGAAATGGATATGTCGGCTGATAATATAATTGCTGAAATGCAAAGGATGCAGGAGGCATTAAAAATTATGCAGGATATGGTTGAACAGCTTATTTCAAGACTGAATAATAAAACCAATGAAATAGGGGAAATTAAAAAAGCGGCTTGAGTGATAATTCTCAAGCTTTTTTCATATATTTTTCTAGGGATATATATGAAAAATAATATTAATTATTACTATAATTTAGATTTAGAAGAAATTAATGAAAATGGCAATGTTTTTAGTTTTACTATTAATAATAATTTATATTATTTTGTGCCTTTTTTGAGACCAAATGCTGACTTACCGGAAATTTATCATATTTGCGAAGAATTATTAAAAAGAAGATATTTATGTCACTCATTTATTCTAAATAGGGATAATAAATTATTAACTAGTATTAATGAAATTAATTATACGATGCTAAAAATTAATGATCAGTTTGATAAAAAAATAACAATAGCAGATATGTTGATATTTAGTAATAGTTTTATTGTAAAAGAAAAACAGAACAAATTATATCGCAATGACTGGGATACTTTATGGAGTGAAAAAGTTGATTATTTTGAATATCAAATTAGAGAATTAGGAAAAGGTAAAGAAGTAATCTTAAATAGTTTCAGTTATTATATTGGCTTGGCAGAAAATGCTATTAGTTATGTTAGTAAAACTAAAATAGATAATAAAATAAGCGAAATGGATATAATTACTATTGCGCATAAAAGAATTTTTTATCCTAATATAGTTCTTAATTTTAATAATCCTTTAAGTTATATTCTAGATTTAGAAGTACGAGATGTTGCTGAATACATTAAAGCTTTATTTTTTAGTAAAATAGATGTCTGGGATGAGATAGAATATTACTTTGCTAATAAAAATTTAACTTCTTATTCTTATCAAATGTTTTATGCTAGACTTTTATATCCGTCTTATTATTTTGATATGTATGAAGATATTCTTAATGGCAATAAAAAAGAAGATGAACTTCTTAATATTACTGATTTAGCCACTTTATATGAAGAATTTTTACAGGAAATGTATTACTTTTTAAGTAAAAAAACCAAATTATATCGGATTGACTGGTTGATTAAAGGTCTAAATTAATAATCCCTTTAATTTCAGGTATTTCCTGCTTCATGGCATTAAAAATACCACTCTTAATAGTTTCATTACGATGAGGACAGTTTGAACAGCCACCTAAAAGTCTGACATAGACATAACCATCTTCATATTTAACAAACTCAATATCGCCACCATCATCATTTAAATAAGGCCTAATTTCATTTAATACTTTTTCAATCTTTTCTTCCATTTTGTTTCACCTCAATTTTTATTATAAACAATAATTTTAATTAAGTAAACAAAATATGTTATAATAATAAATATGAGGTGACTGGATGCAAAAGTATAAAATTGGTTCAACAATAAAATGCCAAGTTACAGGAATAGAAAAGTATGGAATATTTGTTAATGTCGATGCTTATTATGATGGCTTAATTCATATTTCAGAGATTTCTTCAGGTTTTGTTAAAGATATAAATAATTTTGTTCAGTCAGGAGACACTATTTATAGTAAAATACTAGCTGTTGATGAAGAAAATTTACAATTAAAATTATCGATTAAAGATATTGATTATAAAATCAAGAAGAAACCACCTAAAGTAGAAGAATCAAAAAATGGTTTTAAACCATTAGAAGAAAAATTAAATATTTGGATCAATGAAAAATTACAAAAAGACAAAAAATAAACTCAGTAGTTGCTACTGAGTTTTTTTACACATGGTGTCCTGTATGCGACTTGAACGCATGACCCTTTGATTAAAAGTCAAATGCTCTACCGACTGAGCTAACAGGACAAATTTTAATGGCTGCCTCGGGTGGATTCGGACCACCGGAATGTCAGAGTCAAAGTCTGATGCCTTACCACTTGGCTACGAGGCAATATAAAGTGGTGGAGGGACATGGATTTGAACCATGGAACCCGAAGGAACAGATTTACAGTCTGCCGCGTTTGGCCACTTCGCTATCCCTCCAACTGGTGCCGACAAAGAGACTCGAACTCCTAACCTATCGCTTACAAGGCGATTGCTCTACCAATTGAGCTATGTCGGCAAAAAATGGTGGGCGATATAGGACTCGAACCTATGACCCCTTGCTTGTAAGGCAAGTGCTCTAACCAACTGAGCTAATCGCCCGTCTCCCATGACAAACAATAATATACCATTTA
>CAYTSB010000053.1:0-5525 GCA_964440405.1 uncultured Muribaculaceae bacterium | reverse complement strand
CATGGAGATGAAGATCATGCTGGAGAAGCATTAAATATTATAAATAATATTAAAGTTAAAAACATTATGCTAAATAGAAATGAACTTAATCAAATGGAAAAACAAATAATTAAAAAAAGTAATATAGTTGAAGAGTATAAGAGTAAATATTTTGATTTTAAAATATTAAATGATAAAATATATAATGATGAAAATAAAGATAGTTTAATTACTTACTTTAATATTAACAATAATTATTTTCTATATATGGGTGATGCTTATAAAGAACAGGAGTTGGAACTGCTTGAAAAGTATGAATTAAAGGTGGATATTATTAAACTGGGACATCATGGATCTAAGACTAGTTCTGATTATAATTTTTTAAAAACCATCAACCCATCGTTAGCAATTATTTCATCAGGTCGGAATAATAAATTTAATCATCCAAGTAAAGAAACAACGGCTAATTTGAATGATTTAAAAATTAAATATTATAATACTCAAGATAAAGGGACAATAAAAATTAAGATTAGTTTGAATCGCCTATATTATTTTTTTAATCCGCCATAAAATATAGTAACATTATATAATGTTTAAATAGATAGAAAGCCCTTTTAAAGGGCTTTCTCTTTTGGATAATTTGTATTATAATTAAGAAGAGGTAATATTATGAATATGTATTTAATTAGCAGCAGTTCTTATAATTTAATAAATGATGAAGTAAATAAAATTATTCAAAAAGGAAATAATATCACTAATTATGATTTAGAAGAAGATTTATTAAGTAATATTTTAGAGGATGCTTCTTATGTTTCTTTATTTGATGAAACCAAATATATTTTAGTTAGTAATGCTAATTTCTTCAGTAGTGATAAAGCTAAAGAAGAAGATATTAATTTATTATTAAGTTATCTAGAAAATGGTAATCCTAATACAACTTTAATATTTACTTTATTTAAACCCTTAGATGAAAGAAAAAAAATTGTTAAATTATTTAAAGATAAATATCAAGTAATTATTATTAAAGATTTAACAGAACAACAATTAATTAACAAAATAAATAATTTACTTAAGAAAAACAATAAACAAATGAGTATGTTAAGCATTAATTATTTAATTGATATGACTCATCGTAATTATGATACTATCATTAATGAATTGAATAAAATATTAATTTATTTAAATGATAAAGCAGAGATAACTGATGAGGAAGTTAAAGAAATTGTATCTAAATATACTGAAATTGATAATTTTAAATTTAGTGATGCTATAATTAATAAAAATATGGTTAAATCATTTAGTTTATTGGAAGAATTAGAAAATAATAATATAGATGCCTCGATGTTAATTGGTCTTTTAGCTAGTCAATATCGCATTATTTTAGGAATATCTATTTTAGTTAGTGAAAATAAAAGTGATAGCGAGATAGCCAGCACCTTGGAAATTCATCCTTACAGGGTTAAATTAGGAAAAGAAAAATCGCATTATTATACAATATTGGAATTAAAAGAACACTTAATATTTTTAGCAGAATTGGATGTTAAAATTAAAAAGGGTTTATTAGAAGGATATAGAGCATTAGAAATGTTTATTTTAACAATTTAATGTATAAAATTTATTTAAGTTGCATATGCTAATATTGACAATAAAAGTATAAAATATTTTTGTTGTCATATAGCTCTACCAGTTGAGGTTTTATACTTAATGTATAAAGGTTTATGGTAGAGTTTTTATTTAAAAATAAAAGTGAAGATTAATTCTTCACTTTTTCAGTATTTTTAAAATTTATTTTAGCTATCTCTTCTAATTTATTAAATCCATATTTATTTACAATTTCTTTAGCGACTTGATCAACTAGAGTAGAAGCACCTTTAGGAATGATAATATTTAATTCTTTACTTAATTTATCCATTTCTTTTAAAAATATATATCTACTAATAATACTGGATGCCGCAACACTTAATGAAACATCTTCAGCATGAGTTAAGAAAGTAATTTTAGTAACTTTTTCTTTAGCTTCCTTTATATGTTCAAAATATTTTTTAGGGTAGACAAATTGATCCATAATAATTTTTTCGTAGGGATAGTTTTCTTTTTTAACAAGTTCAGTAATAACTTTGTTATGCAAGATTGCTTTTATTTTATTCATATTGTAGCCTTTTTTAGTATATAAGTTAAAAGATATATTGTCTAATATGTAAGTGACATGAGGTATCTCTTTAACTAAAGTAGGTGCTATTTTTAATATTTTATCATCGGTTAGTTTTTTAGAATCTTTTACTCCTAAATCAGATAAAAACATTACCTTATCTTTATTAACAAATGAGGCGGTAACTACAATGGGACCAAAATAATCGCCAGTACCAACTTCATCAGAACCAATAGTACTTAAATTAAAATACTGATAATCAAGCTTTTTATCTTTTTTATCTTTGGTTTCCATTTCTTTTAAAACATCACGATTATTTAAAAATTTTTCCTGATCAATCCATAAGTTAGCATCAATATCAGCACTTATCCCTTGAAACACTACTTTACCAGATGTATATAAAGTAATAATAGTTCCGCCTTCAGTAGCTTGAAAAATAGAATAGGGAACATTTTTATTAGTACTTAAATCTTTATAATACTCAATCATTTTAGTTTTTATATTATCACTTACTTTAAATACAATGGTCATTTTTAACACCTCAAAGTAATTTTAGCATAAAAGACTTTATTTTTCATTATAAATATTCTATAATAAATATATATAGTTTATAATATTTATTAAATAGAGGAGATGAAGATATGCTAAATATTTTAGATGCTATTATTATTTTGATTCTTTTAGCCGGAACAGTTTTGGGTTTTAAAAGAGGCATCATTCAAAGTGCAGTAATGTTTTTTGGGACTATTGTCGTAATTGTCCTTGCTTACTATTTAAAAAATCCTTTATCAAGTTTACTCTACACATATCTGCCATTTTTTAAATTTAGTGGTGTGTTTGAAGGAGTCAGTGTAATTAATATTTTAATCTATGAAGCGATTGCATTTTTAGTGGCATTTAGTATTTTATCAATTGCTTTAAGATTATTAGTAGGTATTACCGGTATTTTAGAAAAGTTATTAAAAGCAACTATTGTTTTAGGAATACCTTCTAAAATTTTAGGAGCAATTTTTGGAGCAATTGAAGCGTTTGTTATTTTGTTTATTATTTTGTTTTGTATTAATCAGTTTAATTGGTTTAGTGAAGCAACTGATGGTAGTAAATTTAATAATAAGATTTTAACTAGCACTCCAATTTTATCAGATACAGTAGGCAAAGGATTTAATTCAGTAAAAGAAGTTTATGAATTGAAAAGCAAATATTCTAATAAAAATGGTGAATCTTATAATAAGGAAGCGCTAGAAATAATGTTAAAAAATAATGTAATTACTCCTAGTTCAGTTAGAAAATTAGTGGAAAAGGGAAAAATCAATATCAAAGATATCGATTCAATATTAAATAAATATGAGGAGGGAAATAATGAAAATAATCCATTTGGAAAATGATGATTTAGAAAGTTTAATTAGGGATAGCGTAGTGTTAATTGATTTTTATGCTGATTGGTGTGGACCATGCAAAATGATTGCACCAGTTTTAGAGAGGATTCAAGATCAGGTTCAAATAATTAAAATTAATATTGATAATCATGAGAGTCTAGCCAGTAAATACGGGGTAATGAGTATTCCAACTTTAATATTTACTAAAGATGGTAAAGAGGTAAGAAGATTAATTGGTTATACCGATGAAGATGAATTAAAAACAGTAATAGATGAATTGAGATAAGAGGGTATATGGATATAGAAAATAAGTTTAATAAAGTTATTGAAAATTTAGAAGCAAAATTTGTTCTAGTAAGGGCAGGCAGAGCTAATCCGGCAATGTTAAATGGAATAATGATTAATTATTACGGCAGCTTAAGTCCGATTCAATCATTGGCAAATATTACGGTGCCAGAAGCTAAGAAGTTATTTGTTAAGCCATTTGATCGTTCTGCTTTAAAAGAGATTGAGAAATCTATTAATGAAGCTAATTTAGGGATTGCTCCGATTAATAATGGTGAAATGATCATTTTAACTATTCCTGATTTGAATGAAGAACGAAGGAAGGAATATGTTAAACAGGCAAAAGAACTAGCTGAAGAAGCCAAAATAGCTTTAAGGAACATTCGCCAGGATGAAAATAACGCCATTAAAAAGTTGGGCTTAAGTGAAGATGAAGCGGAAATGGAATTAGAATTAATTCAGGAGACCATTAACAAATATAATAAAATGGTTGATGAGAAGTTAAAAGAAAAAGAAGCTGAATTAATGCAAGTTTAAAGTGTTAAATTTAACACTTTTTAATTTGGCTAAATATTGCTATAATTAAAAAGAAAAAGAGGTCAATATGAAAAAGATAATTGTAATTGTAGGTCCAACTGGAGTTGGTAAAACTAAACTTAGCATTAAGCTTGCTAAAGAATATAACGGAGAAGTGGTTAATGCTGATAGTACCCAAGTATACCAATATTTAAATATTGGAACAGCTAAAGTAATTGAAGAAGAAAAAGAGGGCGTAATCCATCACTTATTTAGTTTTGTAGACCCTAATAATGCATACACTATTTATGATTACCAAAAAGATGGGCGGAAAGTACTGGCAGATATTCAATCAAGAAATAAAACTCCAATTGTAGTTGGAGGAAGTGGCTTATATATAAAAGCATTATTGTATAATTATGAATTTAGTGAAGAAACAAGCAAAATATCTTATGAAATATATAAAACAGAAGAACTGTATAATAAATTAAAAGAAATTGATCCCGATACTGATATATCAAAAAACAACCGTCAAAGAATTGAAAGAGCTTTAACTTTTTATAATGAAACGGGTTATCCCATTTCTATGAAAAAAGGGAAAGATGATTTACTTTATAAGGCCCTTTTTATTGGACTTACGGCAGATAGAAAAGTGCTGTATGAACGAATTAAAAAAAATACTGAAAAAATGTTTGAAAATGGACTTTTACAAGAAGTAAAAAGTCTATACGAAAAAAAAATCAATGGTGGGATAATGCGTTCAGCCATTGGATACAAAGAATTATATGAATATTTTAAGGGTAATGTTTCTTTAGAAGAAGCAATTATTAATATTAAAGCTAATTCAACGAGTTATGCTAAAAGACAATATACTTGGTATAACAATCAGCTGGATGTTAAATGGTTTGAAGTTGATTTTAATAATTTTGATCAGACAGTTAAAAAGGTTATTGATTACTTAAATTCCTGATATATTAACAGATTATAATTGTGACTTTCATTGTCCAGTCCTTTTAAAGTATCATCATCAATTAAGAAATATTTTTGAAGAAGATATTCTTCGCCACTTGGGCTGACCGGATCATCCCAGGTTAAATCTAAATGAAGCCATTTATTATTTGTAAAAACAGCATTCCAAACATGATCTGAACTAGCCATTTTAAAGTTCTTAACATTTAGTTTATTTAAAAATATGGCCATGGCATCACTATATCCACCAC
>CAYTSB010000052.1:0-5645 GCA_964440405.1 uncultured Muribaculaceae bacterium | reverse complement strand
AATTGTAAAAATCTTCGACTATTCTTTCTCCTAACCCTTCGATATTCATGGCATCTCTACTGGTAAAATGAATTAATCCCTCAATATTACGTGCTGAGCAAAATTCATTTGGGCAAAACAAATCAATGTTACTGCTACTTCTTACAAGCAAAGCATTACAAATTGGGCAGTTATCAATAACATGATATTCTTTCTCACTGCCAGTCCTTCTTTCCTTAACTGGACCTACTACTTCCGGAATAACATCTCCTGCTTTATGTAAATAGACATAATCCCCGATTAAAAGATCTTTTTCCTTAATGTATTTTTCATTATGTAAGGTTGCTCTTCGGACCGTACTACCTGCCACTTTAATTGGTTCTAAAACAGCATTAGGTGTTAATTGGCCAGTTCTACCAACAGTATGAATAATTTCTGTTAATTTAGTTATAACTTCTAAGGCTGGAAACTTATAAGCAATTGCCCATTTTGGATATTTAGCTGTATAGCCCATTTTAGTTTGATCTTCTAAGTTATTTATTTTAATAACAATACCATCAATTTCATAAGGTAAATCTTCTCGATGATGATTCCAATAATTAATATACTCTAACACTTCATTAATATTTTTACATAATTTAATGTTAGGATTAACCACAAATCCCAGTTTTTTTAAATAATCTAAAGTCTCATAATGAGTTTTAAACTTAGAATTAGGAATATGATAAAAAAATGCTCCTAGTTTTCTTTTTTTAGCAATACTACTATCTAATCGTCTAATACTTCCAGCAGCAGCATTACGAGGATTTTGAAATAAAGGTAAATTTTCTTTAGTTTTTTCTTCATTAAGTTCATTAAAAACATTTTTACTCATATAGATTTCACCGCGAATATCTAAATTACCAAGTTCTTTTAATTTTAAAGGCACCTCTTTTATAGTTTTGACATTATGAGTTATATCTTCACCAACAACACCATCACCTCTAGTTAAACCATACATTAAATTACCGTTTTCATAAGATAAAGAAACAGCATTGCCATCTATTTTAAGCTCACAAACATATTCAGGAATAATTCCCTCTTTTTTTATACGATTATCAAAAGCTTTTAGCTCTTCTTCATTAAAAGCATTTGATAAACTAAACATTGGAATTTTATGCTTAACTTTTTTAAATTTATCAATTGCTGTTCCACCAACTCTTTGAGTAGGAGAATTTTCTAATATATATTTCGGATATTCATTTTCTAATTTAATTAATTCCTGCATTAAACTGTCATATTCATTATCACTTACTGAGGGCATTTCGTAAATATAATACTCTTCATTATACTTATTTAATAATACTACTAATTCTTCTATTTTATTTTTAATATCCATAGTTTCACCTATTAAAATTGTATCAAATTGCTTAGATAAAATCTATAACAATGTGTAATTTATCTATTTCATAATTATCAATAAAAAAGACAACTTAATATAAAACATTTTTTATATTAAAGTTGTCATTAAATTAGCTATAGGCATTTTTTGCTTTATTGCCTTCTACTTCCATTGGGTTATTATTATCTTTTTTCTTATATTCATGATGACTACTTCTATCTTTATTATACCTTAAATATATATGTTATTGCCATAAATTATCGGGATATTCTTTTTTGCTTACTAAATCATTTATAGCTTTAACAACTTTATCTTTATCTTCTTTATAGGTTATACCATACCATTTAGCATCTGTTTTTAATACTTTGACATTACACTTATTTTCTTTAATCATTTTTTCTAAAATCATCGGCAATAGGAATTCTTCTTTTTCAAGATCTTTAATTTCTTTAAAAAAGTTATGCCACGATAATTCTAGGTAAGGGAATAATTCTTTAGTAAAAGCGAAGGCATTCATTGAAACTAAGGCATCTTCATTAACTTTAAATGCTCCTCTACCATCTAACGGAGTAGCAATAATATTATGCCCCTGACGTTCTACTACTGATTCAATTAAGTTAGTTAAATAGTTTTCTTCTGCTTCACAAATACCTCTTTTAACTGAACCATATTCACCTAAAGTATTGTTAATTTTAAAACCAGCCATCGCAAAGTTATTAGAATCAGGATTAACATTTTTTAAAAACTCTCCTAATTTCATATAAGTATCTCGGCCGTAGAAGTCATCAGCATTAATAACTGCAAAATTACCTTTAACCACTTCTTTAGCTGCCAGAATAGCTTGTCCAGTTCCCCAAGGTTTTTCTCTTTCAATACCTATATCTACAGGAATATTTTTAATATTTTGAAAGACATAATGAACTTTAATTTTATCTTCTATTCTTTTACCAATAGTATCTCTAAAAAGTTCATAGTTTTCTTCTTTAATTATAAATACCACTTCTTTAAAACCAGCTTTAATGGCATCATAAATTGAATAATCAATAATAAATTCTTTAGATGGACCAACTGGTTCAATTTGTTTTAATCCTCCAAATCTTGACCCCATACCGGCTGCCATAATAACCAATGTCATTTTATCAACTCACTTTCTTAATACTTTTATGATTTCTCATTAATTTTATAATACCATGATTTTTAGCAAATGCAACTTCTATAAACCGATCATCCATTCCAATTATAATACCATTTCCGTGTTTTTCATGAACAATTATGTCACCTTTTTTTAATTCAACATCTTCTTTTACATAATAATTATCTTTTTTAATTTTTTTCAATTCTTTAATTAATTTTTCTTCTAAAAGTTCATTATCTATTTCATCAATAAATCTACTTGGAGCATTAATCTGTTCTTTGCCATAAAGCATTCTTCTTTTAGCATTAGTTAAATATAAATACTCCATTGCTCTTGTGATTCCGACATAGCAAAGTCTTCTTTCTTCTTCTAAACCATCGGGCTCAAAAAATGCTTTAGCATTAGGAAATAATCCTTCTTCCATTCCGATTAAGAATACGGCTTTAAATTCTAACCCTTTAGCATTATGTAGAGTCATTAGAGTAATAGCATCTTCTACTACTTTATATGTTCCCATATCACTTACTAAACTAATACTTTCTAAAAAATCATTTAAATTCACACTGCCGGTATTTTCTTCAAAAGAAGAACTAATACTTTTAAATTCTAATAAGTTTTCTAGTCTTAATTCTCCTTCTAGAGTATTATTGTTAAATTCTGCTAATAAACCAGATTTTTTCAATACCTCATCAATTAATTCAGTTAAAGACAGGTTTAATAAATCTTGCTGTAATTTTAAAATGATATTTTTAAATTCTAATTCTTTTCCTGAATCAATTGTTTCGAAAATTGATAAGTCTTCAGCTTTGGCTTTTATTTCTAATTCCTCCAAAGTTTTAGTACCAATTCCTCTTTTAGGACTGTTAATAACTCTTTTTAAACTCAGATCATCTTTGGGGTTGGCAACTAATCTCAAATAGCAAATTAAATCTTTGATTTCCTTACGATTATAAAAATAATAACTACCTACTACTTTATAAGGAACGTTTTTAGATAAAAACACTTCTTCTACTACTCTTGATTGAGCGTTGGTCCGATATAGTAAAACTATATCTTTGTTTTTTAAGCCTGATTCTTTTAATTTGTTTATTTCTTCTAAAACTAAAGTTATTTCATGTTTTTCATCATAACCACGAAAATATTTAATCTTAACTCCTGATTCTTTAGTAGTCCAAAGATTTTTTTCTTTTCTTTTTTTATTATTCTTAATAACTGAGTTAGCAGCATTTAAGATATTACTAGTACTACGGTAGTTTTCTTCGAGCATTATTACTTTAGTATCTTTAAAATGTTTCTCAAAATTCAAAATATTTTCATAATTAGCATTTCTGAAAGCATAAATACTTTGATCAGTATCACCTACGACAAAAACATTTCGATATCTACTACCTAATAATTTAGTAAACTCATATTGAATTTCGTTAGTATCTTGGTACTCATCAATTAATATATATCTGTATTTTTCCTGATATTTATTTAGCACCTCATTATTTTCTTTAAATAATTTAACTGGTAAGACCAAAAGATCATCAAAATCCAAAGAATTATTACGATGAATAATATTTTCATATTCTTTATAAATATCTACTACTTTTTTTTCAATTGGAGTATTAAAAAATGTATTAACTTCACTTAAAGATAAGTTTTCACTTTTAATAAAACTTATTCTATTTTTAATATAAGAAGGCGCCATAACTTTAGAATCAAGATCTTTATCTTTCAAAATTTTTTTAATTACGCTTAAAGTATCATCAGAATCTAAAATTGTTAAATTGCTAGTAAAACCTAATAATGAAGCATTTTCTCTAATTATTTTTAAGCCAAAGGAATGGAATGTTCCAATAAAAGAGTTATTATCACCAATTAAATTATCAACTCTTTCCTTCATTTCTTTAGCAGCTTTGTTAGTAAAAGTAATTGCCAAAATATTATAATCTTTAATACCATTATCAACTAAATAAGCAATTCTGGTTGTCAATACTTTTGTTTTACCTGACCCTGCTCCGGCAACAACTAAACATGGTCCTCCCATATGAGTAACTGCTTCTTTCTGAAATTTATTTAATTTATCTAATTTAATCATTATATACTCCTATCTTTAAAAAGCCATAGTATTTAACTATGGTTTAAAGTTGTTCAACTAAATCGGGATTATGTTGTAATCTTTCAATTAAATCATCACGATCGTATTTATTAAATACCTTTTCAAAAGCATCATTGTCCATTAGGAACATTTCAACATGTCTTTTGAAAATATCTTTATAATTAGCAACACCTAATTCTTGAAGAAAGGTTAAATTCTGTAATACTAAATTTTTATATTCACTAATTTTTTGAGTAATAAAACTGTAATTAGCTTCTTTGATATCGTTGATTTCCATATCATTAAAACCATAATGTAATAAGTATTCCATTTTAAATACCTCCATAGTTTTGACCTAGATGTTCATCTGATTGAGTAAAGGTTTCAGTTATAACTTCATCTAAAGCTTCAGTTTTTTTCCTGGCTTTTAAAAATGCAATAATATCTTGAACATTTCTAATTGGATACTGATAAACTCTAGCTTCTTCTAAATATGCCACTAATTTTTCATTAGGAACCCAATATAATGTAACTGGTGACTTTCTAAAATTACCGGTTATACCTATGCTTTTTAAATAATGATAATTTCTAATAAAATTATCTAATTCAGCTTGCCCATAATACTCTACAATACTATTAATGTCTTCTGCTGCCACACCATTATTAACTAAATAATCTTTAGCTTTTTCACTATTTTCACTAATTGGTACTAATCCTTCTCCTGCAAGTGATTCTAATAGATTGGTAAGATTTGGATCAATTTCTGATTCTACAGATTCTCCAACTTCTGAATCTAGTTGTGATTCGTCTTTTCCTTCTAAAATATTATCTTTTAAGTCTGTGTCCAGTTCACCAGTAGGATAGATATTAAATGAATCTTCAATAGTATCCGATAAAACTGATTCTTCTACTGTTGGTTCTTCTGGAACTGCTAGTTCTTCATTATTAACACTTATTCCTAACCCTGGGATATCAGTGATAGGGACATCATAGTCATCTTCTAAAACTGGCTCTCTTGCTGCCTCTTCATAAGCCTTTTTAAGAGTTTCACCAATTGATTTTTTAAC
>CAYTSB010000051.1:0-5737 GCA_964440405.1 uncultured Muribaculaceae bacterium | reverse complement strand
GTTATTGTTCCGTAGTCGGTCGTATTTAAAACCATAACATTATTTGTTACATTGCCTAATATTTCATTAGGATAAAACCAGGAGTAAGTTATAAATCCTACTGCTCCCAGTAAAAATATAATTATTGTTATTAATATTACTTTTGTTTTCTTTGTCATAATACTATCCATCCTAGTTTAATGATATCAATTTTTTGGAATCAATAAACTTATTTTATGTTTAGATTCAATACTATATTTTTTGCTCTCTAAACCTAATTTTTCACCATCAACATCCCATTTCTTATCTAGAATATCATCAAATTCAATTTCTAATTTGTTAGCTGAAAATTTAATAACATCTTTAACATTATCTACCCCACCTAAAACAAGTTCAATCATGGTATTAAATAAATGCTGCCTTGTTTTAGAATTAATCATTGCTACTTCAAATTTACTATCATTTAAATCTATATTTTTATAAAAATTTCTAAATCCAGCTACACTTGTTGAATTAGATATTATACAAATAGTTGCCTTTGTCTTATGAGTTTTACCATCTACTGTATATTTTAAACTGTAAGATTTTAATTTATTAAAAAAATCTTTAAAACCATAAATAAGATAACTTAAGCGTCCTAAATTTTTTTTCAGTTCTTGAGGAGTTTCATAAGGAATATTTAAAAATTTACCAAAACCACAAACATAAATAAAGGGAATATCATTAATAGTTGGAACATCTATTTCCATTATTTTACCTTCTAAAATGGCTTTTAAATTAGGAATCAATTGTTTATTCATTCCATAGATACTAGCAATATCATTAGTTGTTCCATTAGGTAGATGCGATTGTAAAATTGGTTTTGTTCTTGCAATATTACCAGCAATAGTTTCACTAAAAGTACCATCACCGCCTATAGATAAAACTAAATCACAATTTTCTAAAGTTTTCATAATTCTAGTAGCGTCTTTGGGTCCCATAGTAAAATTAATAATCGTTTGATAATTATATTCATCTAAAATTTTTACTATTTTCTCTAAATTAAGATCACTTATCCCATGACCACCATATCGATTACAAATAATATTACACTTTTTCATGATTATTATACTACTTTTCTAGTTGCTTTTTTATTATTTTCATCATTTTCAATCATTTGGTTAAACATCTCATCAGTTAATAATATAACTACTTCGGGACTTAAATTATGCTTTTCCATTACTTTCATAAGAATATTTTTAGTTTTATGATGCAATTCTTCTAAAATATCAAAATATAAATTATCACCAGCAAATTCTGGCTCTAAAGCTGCTAAATTAATATTTGATAGATAATTAATAACATTATGCAATAAAAACTTTAAATCAGAAAAGTCCAAGTTGTGTTTTTGTTTAATTCTTTTAACCGGAATTTCTAAACGATCAACTAATTCTTCATAAGCAGCATACATTTCTTCATCAAAATATTCTCTTGGCATAAAATCACTCTACTTTCTATTTTAATTCTAACACAAAAAACATGTTATTGCCATGCTTTTTGTTTATTTTTAAAATAAAAAGAGATTTTCATCTCTTATTTATTATCCATTAATTGTTCTTCTAATATCTCACTAGGTTCATCACTTAGGAATTGTTTTTCTAGTTCAATATTAATATCGTTATACTGTTTAGCACCAGTTCCTGCAGGAATTAATTTACCTAAAATAACATTTTCTTTTAATCCTCGTAACATATCAACCTTACCTCTAAGTGAAGCTTCAGTCAACACTCTGGTTGTTTCTTGGAATGAAGCAGCTGATAAGAATGAATCTGTTTCTAATGAGGATTTAGTAATACCTAGCATTACTGGTCTACCAATTGCTGGTATTTTTCCTTTTAGGATATATGGTTTATTTCTTTCAGTAAATTCTCTTAATGAAATAGTCAATCCTGGAACCAAATCAGTATCTCCTCCGTCAACAATTTTCATTTTAGAAATCATTCTTCTAACAATAACTTCAATATGTTTATCTGAAATATCAACACCTTGACTTTTATAAACTTTTTGAATTTCTTTTAAAATATATTCTTGAACAGTGATTGGATCGGTTACTGCTAACAATTCTTTAGGACTGATTGCCCCTTCAGTTAACCTGTCACCAGCGAATACTTTATCACCAATTTCAACTTTAACCTTAATACCATAATTAGTTACATGTTCTCTAGCTTCAACATCATTAAGAACAATTATTTTATATTTACCATTGGCTTCTTCTATTTTATCTACTTTGCCTTCTATTTCTGAAATAGTAGCTTTTCCTTTAGGAATACGAGCTTCAAATAGCTCTTCAACTCTTGGTAAACCTTGAGTAATATCTTCTCCTGAAGCAATACCTCCAGAGTGGAAAGTTCTCATGGTTAGCTGAGTACCAGGTTCGCCAATTGATTGTGCTGCCATAATACCGACTGCTTCACCGGTTTCAACAATATTACCGGTAGCAAGGTTAGTACCATAACACTTTTGGCAAACACCATTAACTGTTTTACAGGTTAAGACTGATCTGATATCAATTTCTTTAATACCAGCTTTAACTATTTTAGATGCAATGTTTTCAGTAATTAACTCATTTTTATCAATAATTACTTCTTTAGTATCAGGATTAATTACCTTTTTAGCAGTAAATCTTCCTAGTATACGATCGTATAAACCTTCTAAGACAGCGCCACCCTTTTCATCTATAAAATCTCTTACCGTTAATGAAGCAATACTACCACAGTCATTTTCTTTAACAATAATATCTTGACTGACATCAACTAATCTTCTAGTCAAATATCCTGAATCAGCAGTTCTTAAAGCCGTATCGGCACTACCTTTTCTGGCACCATGAGTACTAATAAAGAACTCTGATACAGTAAGACCATCTTTAAATGATGAAATAATCGGAATTTCAACTGGTTGTAAATTAGGTTTGGCCATCAAACCACGCATTCCAGAAAGTTGGGTAAACTGACCAACTGAGCCACGAGCTCCAGAATTCATCATCATAAATAGTGGATTATCACTATTTTTTTCAGATATTTCTTTTAATTCAGCTTTAACTTTTTCAGTAGCGTTGTTCCAAATATCAACAACTTTACTAAATCTTTCTTTTTCAGTAATTAAACCTCTAGCAAACTGTTTATTTATTTTATCAACATCTTCTTTGCTCTGAGCAATTATTTCAGTTTTCTTTTCACTAACAATAACATCACTTGCTGAAACAGTAATTCCGGCAATTGTCGAATATTTAAATCCTAAATCCTTTAATTTATCAAGCATTAATGATGTTTCAGTTGTACGATATCTTTTAAATATTTGAGCAATTATTTCTTGTAAAGTCCTTTTAACAAACGGACTAACAGTTGGCAATTCCTGAATAGTTTTTTTAATATCAGTTCCCATCTTCAAGAAATATTTATTAGGAGTAATTCCTTCAATATTTTCTTTAGTTGGTTCATTAATATATGGGAATGAGTCTGGTAAAATTTCATTAAATATTAATTTACCGGGAGTGGTTATCAGATAAGCATCTTTAACTTCCTCAATAAATATTTTATATTTAAATGATTTTACAGGAACAATTATTCTTGTATGTAATGTAACATTGCCTCTTTTATAGTCCATAATAGCTTCATTACTATTACGATAAGCTTTTCCTTCATTAGGTAAATCTTTTTTCTCTATTGTTAAATAATAGTTACCTAAAACCATGTCATGGCTTGGAGTAACAATTGGTTTACCTTGTTTTGGGTCTAGAATATTGTTAGCACTTAACATTAAAATTCTAGCTTCTGCTTTCGCTTCTTCAGAAAGCGGAACATGGACAGCCATTTGGTCGCCATCAAAATCGGCATTAAAACCTGTACAGACAAGTGGATGTAGTCTAATTGCCTTACCACCAATAAGTTTTGGTTCAAAAGCCTGAATACCTAAACGATGTAAGGTCGGAGCTCGGTTTAATAAAACTGGATGCTCAGTAATTACATCTTCAACGATATCCCAAACACATGGATCTTGATTTTCAATTAATTTTTTAGCCCCTTTAATATTATGAGCCAAACCTTTTTCGGTCAAGCCATGAATAACGTGTGGCTTGAATAATTCTAAAGCCATTTCTTTAGGAATACCACACTGATACATTTTTAAATTTGGTCCAACAACGATAACTGAACGACCTGAATAGTCAACTCTTTTACCTAATAAGTTCTGACGAAAACGGCCTTGTTTTCCTTTTAACATACTAGATAGTGACTTTAATGGTCTGTTTCCAGCAGCTGTTACACTTCTACCACGACGACCATTGTCAAATAATGAATCAACTGCTTCTTGAAGCATTCTTTTTTCGTTTTGAACAATGATAGTAGGAGCACCAAGTTCCAACAATTTTTTTAAACGATTATTACGATTAATAATACGACGATATAAATCATTTAAATCACTTGTTGCAAAACGTCCACCATCTAACTGAATCATTGGACGAAGTTCAGGTGGAATAACTGGTAAAACATCTAATATCATCCATTCAGGACGGTTGCCTGATTCTTGGAGTGCAACTAAACAATCCAGTCTTTTAACTAAACGAATTCTTTTTTGACCAGTCACATCTTCCAATTCTTTTTTTAAGTTTTTTATTTCTTGTTCAATATTTACTTCTTTTAATAAAATTTTAATAGATTCAGCACCCATGCCAACCTTAAAACTATTGCCATATTTTTCATAATACTGGCGATATTCTCTATCTGATAGAGTTTGTTTTTTCTCTAAAGGAGCTGTTCCCTTATCTAAAACAACATAACTAACATAATATAATATTTCCTCAAGATCTCTTGGTGACATATCTAAAATTAACCCCATCTTAGATGGTACACCTTTAAAGAACCAAATGTGTGAGCAAGGAGAAGCCAGTTCAATATGTCCCATTCTTTCACGACGGACCTTTGAACGAGTTACTTCTACCCCACAACGATCACAAATAACATTTTTATATCTTAAAC
The DNA here is from genome assembly GCA_964440405.1 of uncultured Muribaculaceae bacterium. Classification (GTDB taxonomy): domain Bacteria; phylum Bacillota_I; class Bacilli_A; order RF39; family UBA660; genus DAOSVX01. The sequence continues at coordinate 746 of CAYTSB010000051.1, read as the reverse complement.
GTTTATATTTACCACAAGAACACTCAAAGTCCTTGGTTGGACCAAAAATCTTTTCACAGAATAAGCCATCTCTTTCTGGCCTTAGAGTACGATAGTTAATTGTTTCAGGCTTTTTTATTTCACCATATGACCAACTTCTAATTTTATCAGGAGAAGCAATTCCAATTTTGATTCCTTTAAAATTATTTACTTCCATCATAGAATATCATCCCCCTCTAAATCTAAATCTTTTGTCTCATCATATTCCATATCATCTAACGAAATATCTTCTTCCTCTTCCTCATCAAGCTCTTCTTTTTCTTCGCTGGGCTCTTCTTTTTCTTCGTTAGGTTCTTCTTTTTCAAGAGAAAGCTCTTCATCAGATCCTTTTACTTCACCAGTTTTGTTGTCTATTTCAGCAATGCTGATTGTGTCTTCCTTCCCTTCTTCTTCTTCTAAATCTTTTAGTTCTATAGTATTATTATTTTGATCAATTATCTGAATATCAAGTCCTAAAGCTTGGAATTCTTTAATAAGAACTCTAAAGCTTTCTGGAACTCCAGCCTGGTTAATTATTTTACCTTTAACTAAAGCTTCATAAACTTTAACTCTACCAATGACATCATCAGATTTAACAGTTAAGATTTCTTGTAAGATATGAGCTGCACCATACGCATATAAAGCCCAAACTTCCATTTCACCAAATCTTTGACCACCAAACTGTGCTTTACCACCAAGTGGTTGTTGCGTAACCAAAGAGTATGGTC
>CAYTSB010000050.1:0-5801 GCA_964440405.1 uncultured Muribaculaceae bacterium | reverse complement strand
GGGCAAGGAATTAGTGTTACTCCTATTCAGCAAGTAAAAGCGGTAAGTGCAGTTGTTAATGGCGGTAATTTATATACTCCATATCTTGTCAAAAGTTTTAACGAACCAGAAACCAATAGTATAATTAAAAAAGTAAATCCAACTTTAGAAAGAAAAGTTATAAGTACAGATACATCTTCGTTAACTAGATATGTATTAGAAAGTGTAGTTGCTAACGGTACCGGTAGAAATGCCTATATTGAAAATTATCGTGTTGGGGGGAAAACCGGTACTGCTCAGAAAGTATCAGATGGTAGATATTTAGTAGGTAACTATATTTTATCTTTTATCGGCTTTATGCCAGCTGATAATCCGGAAATTGTTATATATGTTGCTGTGGACAATGCTAAAGGAGTAGTTCAATATGGTGGAACAGTAGCGGCTCCTGTAGCCAGAAATATTTTTAAAGATGCTATTAGTATTTTAGATATTAAAGAAGATCAGGAAGGATTTCCTAAAGAGTATTTATGGTATGATGTTAAATATAAAAAAGTTCCAAATGTAATAGGGAGACCTATTGATGAAGCAAAAACAATATTAAAAGGATTTAAAATAGAATATAGTGGTAGTGGAGATACTATTATTTATCAATCTCCGACTAGTGATTTAATGGTTAAAGAAAATAGTAAAATTAAATTAATGTTAGGTAATTAATGTAAAGTTTATGTACAATTTTAGGGGTGAATTAAAAATTATAAAAATTAATGTAGTATAATAAAATGTAGGAAGAGGTGTTTTTATGCTAATATTAGCTAAAACAGCAATGGCAGTTATGTTAGGATTTATTCTAGCAATAATTACTGGGTTTATTGTGATACCAATGTTAAAAAAATTTAAATTTGGCCAAAATGTAAGTCATTTAATTGGCGAAAGGCACCTAGCTAAACAAGGAACACCAACAATTGGAGGATTAATATTTATTATTCCAACAATCGCAGCTTTAGTTTTTCTTTATTTAAGAGGAAGTATTTCAATAAATTCTAACTTAATAATTGTTGTTTTTGTCTTCTTAGCTTATGCCGGACTAGGGTTTGTTGATGATTTTTTAAAAATAAAATTTAAGAATAACAAAGGACTTAGAATATCAACTAAACTTTTAATTCAAACTTTTATTGCTTTAGTATTCTTCTATATATTTATGAAAAATGGAGGATCCACAACAATTGTGATTACTTCTTTAAATCTTGAAATACCGTTAGGATGGACTTTTGGATTGTTTATTTTATTTTTATTAGTTGGAACAACTAATGCTGTCAATTTATCCGATGGTTTAGATGGTTTGTGTGGCGGCTTATCTTTAATAGCATTTTTCGCCTACGGGCTTATTACTTGGAACACTTCATGGATGGAAGGTTATCAAGAGGTTGCAATATTTTCGTTTATTTTAGTAGGAAGCTTATTAGGTTTTTTAGTATTTAACTCTCATCCAGCTAAAGTGTTTATGGGTGATACTGGCGCTCTTTCTTTGGGGGGAGCATTAGCAACAATTGCAATTATTACTAGACACGAACTTTCTTTAGCTTTAATTGGTGGAGTATTTGTAATTGAAGCACTAAGCGCTATTATTCAAATTACAGCTATTAGAAAGTTTAAGCGAAAGGTATTTAAAATGGCACCAATCCATCATCATTTTGAACAGCTTGGTTGGAGTGAAACTGATATTGTTAAATTATTTTGGACAGTAGGGTTAATATTTGCAATGCTAGCAATAACATATGGAGTTTGGATTTAGAATATAATTAATGTGGGGGTTGAATGTGAAAAGAATAAGAATAGATTATATTTTAGTGTTGTCTGTAATTTTAATCTCATTATTTGGTATAGTTATGATTTATTCTTCTAGTAGCATTTGGGCAGCATATAAGTATAATGATGCCTTTAAATATGTTAAAGCTCAAAGTATATTCTTTCTCTTAGGTCTTGTTGCCATGTACATCTTATCGAAAATAAATTATAAAATATATAAACAAAAAGCAAATCTCATCTTGATGATTTGCTTTTTATTATTAGGGCTTGTCCTAATTCCTGGAATAGGGCAAGTTAGAAATGGTTCTAGGAGTTGGTTTGGGATAGGTTCGTTAGGAATTCAACCTAGTGAAGCAGCCAAAATAGGATTAATTATCTTTGTATCAAAATATTTAAGCAATAATCAAAAGAGTGTTAATAAATTTATCAAAGGATTATTACCAATCATTTTAGTTATTTTGGCTTTTTTTGGTTTGATTTTATTAGAGCCAGACTTTGGAACAGCAATGGTTATGGTTTTATCATTAGTTGGATTATTGTTTGCTTCTACTACCAATTTATCATTTTTTATTAAAGCTGGTATTTTGGGAATAGCAGGAGTAGCAGGAATAATAGTTGTAGCTCCCTATAGAGTGTCTAGAATATTATCATTTTTAAATCCCTGGCAAGATCCTCTTGGTAGTGGATTTCAAATAATTCAAAGTTTATATGCAATTGGACCGGGTGGATTATTGGGACAAGGTTTTTTAAATTCAAGGCAAAAACATTTTTATTTACCAGAGCCTCAAACAGATTTTATTTTCTCTATAATTAGTGAAGAATTTGGCTTTTTAGGAGTATTAATAGTTACTAGTTTATTTTTCTTAATCTTTTATTGCTCTATAAAAATAGCTTTAAAAACCAATGATTTATTTGCTAAATATTTAGTATTTGGTTTAGCCTTTGGTATAATTTTACAAGCAATACTAAATTTAATGGTTGTAGTAGGATTAATACCAGTTACAGGAGTGACTTTACCATTTTTATCTTATGGTGGTAGTAGTTTACTTGTTAGTATGGCAAGTATTGGAATTATTTTAAATATTAGTAAAGCTTAGAATTGTTGAATGATTTTAAAATAGATTATTTATTAGATTATTCTTTTGGTGGAACTGTTGCTACTGGATTTATAACTAATACCATTAAAAAATAAATTAAATCTTAAAGACTTTATTATCTTTTTCGGTGAGAAGATGAAATGACGCCATTAAATTATTTTTAGAAGAGGTTAATTCTGGAGTAGAGTAAAGAACTACAATAATTAAAAATGGTACATATGAGATTGGTGAAGTAATGCCAAGGAGATAATTACCATTTTAAAAGAATTTACATAATATAAGAAAAATGCTATAATTTTTTTGTGGTGAAAAATAAATGGATTTAAAATTTATTTCTAAAAAAATAAAAGACGCATTAATTCAAACAAAGAAATTTGTTATTAAATATATTCATATTGTATATATGAGTATTCCTTTCATATTAATGGATTTGACAACAAGATATTTAGGTCAAAGCATTAAATTTTTCAAGATATATCGTTTTGTCCCTAATTTCTTTACAATTATTTATACATTTTTATTTGTAGGATTAACCTTATCTTTTAAAAAGAAGATAGGTAAATATATTTATTTGGTTGTTAATATTATTTTTATCCTATTCTTTTTAATAAATAATGTTTATTATTCAATGACTTCTAACTTTTTTAATTTTGGATTATTAGAATCTACTAGTGAAGGATCTTCTTATTTTGGGGAAGCACTAAAAAATTGTAATATCTTGGTTTATATTTTTCTAGCAGTTATTATTGCAACATTTATCTGGGGATATAGAAACATTCCTGATAACAAAAGATTTAAATTCAAAGAATTTAGTATCGTTGTTATTGCTTTTTTACTTCTTCATACTGCGACCCCTTTACTTTTAGGTAAAGCTAATTCAAATCTGGTATGGAATACCTGGAAAAATCCCCGCAATATTTATATTTCATTTAATGATAGCAATAAAAGTATGCGTGTTAGTGGTTTTTTTGAATATACTGTCCGTGACTTTTTTGTTACTTATTTAAGAGATCAAGAAGAAGATGAAAGTGAACTTGCTTTTCTAAAAGAGGCTTATGAAGAAGAAAATGTTCATTTAAGCAACAAATATACTGGTAAGTATCAAGGCAAAAATTTGATTTTCCTACAATTGGAAGGCATTGATTCTTGGATGCTTAATAAAAAAGATACACCAACTTTGTATAAAATGCTAACTAATGGAATTAATTTTAGTAATCATTATTCGTTTTATAATGGTGGCGGCTCAACTTTTAATTCTGAATTTACAGTCAATACTGGATTTACTGTACCGATTTCGTATAATCAAAATGCTTATACATTTAATAATGCCAATTTTCCATATTCTATGGCCAATCTATTTAAAAAAGAAGGTTATCAGGTTAATGCCTTCCATATGAATACTAAAGAGTATTACTCTAGAGGAATTAATTATGATAGTTGGGGCTATGATAATTATTATGGCTTAATAGATTTGTATAAATATCAGGATAATATTTATGAGCTTGATCGCGAATTAATTAATAATGAAAACTTTAGTAACTTAATGTTTCCAACCGATAGTAATTTTGTTGATTACATAATTACTTATTCAGCTCACTTACCATTTACGAACACTGCTGGAGTTTGTAAAATGCTTTATGATATGGATAATGAAGGTAAAGAAATTGAATTTACTAACATGAGTGAAGAAGAGTGTGCCAGAAGACAAGCCAAAGAAACTGATTATATGGTAGAACTGCTTTTGGAAAAATTGACAGCTAATAATTTAATTGATAATACAATTATTGTTGTTTATACTGATCATTATTTATATACTTTAAATGATGAAACAATTTTGGACAAATATAAGAATACTAGTAACAATTTAATTAATAAGACACCATTTTTCATTTGGAATAATGGTAAAGATAAAAAAACAGTTAAAGAAGTTACATCACAATTAAATATCCTGCCAACAGTTTTAAATTTATTTGGTATCAATTATAATCCTAATTATTATATTGGCAGTGATGTTTTAGGTTCTGATTATAAAGGATTAGTATTCTTTAGTGACTACTCCTGGTATGATGGCAATATTTATGTTGATGGCGGAGTAGTAACTAATAATAAAAAGGTTAAAGCCAGTGTATTGGAAGCTAAAAACAGTAATATTCATTATTTAATTATGAAAAACGATTTAACTTTAAAATATAATTATTTTAATATTTTAACAAAAAAATAAACTAATTTAGTTTATTTTTTTAAATCTTCAATTGTAACTTTACTAGTATGAGGAATAGGTTTCCAAGTAACTTTTTTAAATACTGCCAGGTAAGTAGTGTATCTACCAATAATATCAAATGTTGGCCAAGTTAAACAAAAAAGTATTTTCTTATGTAAAGGAATTTTAATAATTCTTTTATGTTCAATAATAAAGACATAAATTGACATCCAGATATTACTGAAATAGACACCAAAGCGATAGAATAATCTAAGCCAGATAGTAACTAGTAAGCCAACTCCAAAAGCATTGATTCCTGGAGCAAGGTTGACTGCTATTTTAATATCTAAATATTTTAATAATTTGGCTAAATAAGTACCGCCTGCGAAAAGATTAATATTGCTAATTCCACTAATATAATAATAACAAGAACCAATAAATACCGGAACAATTAGCCATTTTAATATATTAATAATAACAAATGGAGTGAGTTGCATTAGAGTATCATAGGAAGCTACCCGATGTCTAATTGATTCAAATATTGCTAATAAGAAATTTTTAAATGTCCTAGGTTTTTTCTCTTCTTCACGATGCCATTTGGTTCTTACAAATAATTTACCTAAGAAAATATTTAAGAATAAATAGGGACCGCTTTCAACAAAAGCTTCTAAATGTCCTCTTGACCAGCGTAAACGCTGTCTTAAAGCAATTTTTAAACT
>CAYTSB010000049.1:0-6056 GCA_964440405.1 uncultured Muribaculaceae bacterium | reverse complement strand
ACATTAATACTTCCTGCTAAGGTTTTGCCCATATTATAGTTTTGATTGGCATCTAGATTCTTTAGTCTTACTCTTACTATGTAATAAGTTGTACTACTTGGTGCCAATGTTACTTTGGCTGCTGTATGTAGTTTACTTGTTTCTCCTGTACTTGGTACTCTTTCTTCTGTTGTATTACTTATTTTACTACAACTTGTTATATCAGCATCATCTGCCGTTGTAACATTATTATATTGGTTCAATGTACAACTGTATAATGAGTATGTTAGTTCATCTCCCACATAGGTATCACTGGAATTATTCGTACATTCGTTATTACTGTTTTTATATAAGCAAAATGTATTTATTAATTCTTGCCATTTGATTACTATATCTTGATTAACATTTGCGGTACTGTTTATTTGGAATTTGATCATATATAGTTTATCTGTTCCCGCTTCTTCTTGAGGCAAATCTATTAATTCAGCATTGATACTGTTATTCCCATTTTCAAAACTTACAGTTATTTGACCGTAATCTATTGTTGTTAATACTATTGCATTTTCTTGGTTTCCTTGGACTTCTTTTCTGGCAATATAGGCATAGGTAAAACCAATTATTGATAATACTATTAATGTTCCAATTATTATTAAGGATATTTTAGTTTTTTTTGGCATAATAAAACTCCTTACTGTAGTTTTATTATACATTAAAGAACTTATTTTGTCTATTTGTTTATTCTACATCTTATCTACTTCATTAATAGCTAAGATATCTAATAAGTTATGACAAACATTGTAAACTAGTTTAACTAAAGCCAAATAAGATTCTTTAATAGTATTGTTGTTTTCATTAATAATATTGTTGTTATTATAGAATTTATTAAATAAACTGGTTATTTCATATAAGAATTCAGTTATATAATTTAAAGTTGCTTCGGTATATGATTTGTTTAATGCTAAAGGTAGTTCGATTAATTTAACTAGAAGATCTTTAACATCAGGATTAGGAATTATTTTTAACTGATAATCTTTATTATCCACTTTATTTAATAATGATTTAATTCTAACTACTGTATATAAAATATATGGTCCCGTTTTACCTTCTAAAGAACTAAACTTAACGGGATCAAATACATAGTCAGTTCTTCTATATGGAAGTAAATCAGTATATTTTAAAGTAGCTATTGTTAAATTATCAGCAATACTTTCTCTTTCTTTACCAGTTATTTCTGGTTTTATTTTATTAATAATTTCTTTTCTGATTAATAAAATTAAAGAATTTAATTCCATTATTCCGCCATCACGAGTTTTAAATGGCTTGCCATCTTCACCATTAATTGTTCCAAAACCATAGTGATATAATTTGGTAGTAATTGGAACTAATTTGGAAATATATGAACCTCTAAATACTTGTTCAAAATATAAGGCCTGTCTTTGATCAACAATATACCATATTTCATCTGGTTTAAATCTTTCAATTCTGGAATATATGGTTCCTAGTTCACGGGTTGCATAAATAGTTGCTCCGTCATTTTTAATAACCATTAAAGGAGGCATATCGATCTTATCGTTCTCTTTTTTAACATCCATGACTAGTGCTCCATCTGATTCATATATGTACGGCTTTAAAATTTTCAACACCTCGGGAATATATTGAAAAGCATCAAGTTCCCCTTCCCATAATTCAAATGAGCAATTTAGTTTAGCATAAATTTCTTTTATAGCTAAGGAAGAGATATCTACTATTTGTTTCCATAAAGCTGTATAAGCCTTATTTCCTTTATCAATTTCCGAAGTTATATAGCGAACCTGATCCATTCTTTTTTCATCTTCTTTGGCTTTTTTATTAGCTAAAGGATAAATTCTTTTTAAATCATCTAAGGATAATTTGATCTGCGGATATTCTCCTTGATAGTTTTCATCAAAGAATGGTAAATTCGGTTGTTCGAGCATTAGTTCTGAGATAATCATTCCTGCTTGTCGACCTAAATCTCCTAAGTGAACATCTCCAATTACTTTATTGCCATATAATTTTGCCAATCTTTTTAAAGCTTCACCAATGTTAGCGGCCCTCATATGACCAACATGCAAAGCTTTAGCTACATTGGCCCCACCATAATCAACTATTATTGTCTTAGGCTTTTCTTTATCAACAAACATATTGAAATCATTGATACATGAATTAAAATGTTCTAATAGTTCAGCTTCCTTAAAACTTAAGTTAATAAAACCTGGTCCAGCAATATTAACATTTTTAAAATGATCAGTTAATTTATCAACAATCTCTTCGGCAATTTCTCTAGGATTTTTACTATAGGTTTTCGCCAAGTTCATTACCGCATTAATCTGAAAATCTCCTAACTCTGGTTTAGATGATTTAATTAATTGAACATTATCAATTTCATATCCTAAGTCATTAATAACTTTAGTAATATATTTTTCACTTGTTTTTAACAAACTCATTTTTATCCCTTATTTCCTTCTATTTTCGCTGATTAGTTCAAAGTTATCAGCCAACTGTTTAATTCTTTCAATAATTCTTCTGGCTTTAACTGCTTCTACATTACCTTTACCACCCATTAAGTGAATTTCTAATTCTGCAATTGTTAAATTAGAGGTAAAGAATGTCACTAAATTATTATCCATTCGATGTTGTAAAATTGTCCCTAGAATTTCATCTCTACTCCATGAAGTAACATTTTCTGCTCCAATATCATCCAGCAAAAGAATATCAGCATTTAAAATGTAATCTAAATGCCCACTAAAATCATCATTAAATGACTCCTTTAATTTTCTTAATAAAGCCGGATAGTAAATAGCCACACTATTATAATTTTTCTTAGCTAGCTCATTGAACATGGCAATAATCAAATAAGTTTTACCACTGCCAAATGAACCATGAAGATATAATCCTTTTAATTTTTTATTTAAACCATAATTATCATAAAATTCTTTTAACCATTTAATTACCTTTGCTCTTTTTTTATCAGTCAGATCAATATTCTTCATAGAAGCAATCTGCATTTCATAAGGTAATTCATAATAAATAGTTTTATTTTCTTTTTTTAGTGATTCTTTTTTATATTTACATGCTATATAAGAAAAATCTAATTTATCATCAATCAATTTTGGATAATAAACAAATCCTGCCATTGGATTTTTACAAAAAACCAGTCCTTTGCAACCCTCACAATTAGATAATTCACAAACTGTTCTTTCTAATTTAGAAGTATATTTGTAAGCAATATTATCTTTAATTTTCAAATTAGTAATCAAAGACTTAAATCTTTCAGATTTTAAAGCAGTTGCATAAGCATATTTAAGATTTTTATTAATATCATGACGATTATATTTTTTTAAACTAATATCTACTTTTTCCATTTTCTCACCTGAAATCCTTTAGCATATTTTCTAATTCTTTTAATTCATCAGCATTTACTTCTTCTTTCTCAATTTTTTCATCAAACCAAACTGGAGTTTTAACATTAGTAGTTTTAGCAGTATTTTTCTTAGTATATTTCTTGTGTTCTTTTTCAGCAATAGCCATTGCTTCATTAGCAGTTTTAATTCCTAACCGCTTCCACTGTCCAGCAATAGTTTCAACAAAAGCTTGAGTTAATTTATTGTTATTACTTCTTAAAACATAATCAACTAAAACATTAACAACAGCTGGTGTTAATTCTAAATCTATAATTAAACTTTCCAATATTTTTAAATCCCTGCTAGTTGGTTTAACACCTTTATATTTGCTTCTTAAAAAATCATAAGGGCTGGTATTTTCAAAAACAAAAATCATTTTACCACGGTTAGTTTCATCACCATTTGGAGTTTTTAAATATTCCGGTTGAGTACGATAAATTAATGTTGGTAAAGTACCATTATTTTCATATTGGTAATACTTTCTTACCTGACGCCTTAATTCTTCTTTATCAATCATGCCATCATTAATAACAAGTCTTAAAATTTCAATCATTTTTAAGGTATCAATATTATATACAAAAGAAAGCTCATTAATTAAATCTTTTATTTTTTTATTAAATATTTTTTCATTAATTAAACCCTTGGGTAAAGAAGATAAAATTAAATCAAAATCAATTAAAGTACTTATTAAATCTTTGTTTTCTGAATGATCTTTAATATTATCGTTGTTAAAATTATAATTACCACTAACACTTTTAAAACTAACATTCATTACTGTTGTTATATCAATGTAATCTTTTAAATCAAATTTAGTAATTTCATATTCACTTTTAATTAAATCATATTCCTTTTTACCAACATTATTGTATAAAACTACATTAAAAACCGGATGATTAAAAAATTCTTTAGGAGAAACTGGTGAATATAATTCATAAACATAGTGATTTATATCTCCTTCTTTAAAATAAGTTTTTAAAAGACCCACTCCTTCTAAAGCAACTCTTGCTGTCTTAATAGTCTCTAAATCTGTTTTTAAAATTGTCATTAAATGATGGTGAGTAAAGTCTCTACTCATAATGTTTAATTTATCTAAATCTCTAATTAAAGTAAAATAAAGACTTACCGGAATAGATCCGATAATTGGCTCGTATAAAGTAATAATATTTTCTTTATCAATCTCAGTAATAATGGTTTTATTAATTACTGTATATAAATCTGCAGGCAGTAAAGAAATAGTACTCATATTATCACCACTTTCAAATACTATTTTAAGTTATTATAGGAAAAAAGTAAACTTTAAAGTTTGCTTATCTTTTTGGAATAGTAATTTTTTCTTTAGCGTTAGCAAATCTTTTTAATATCAGCAGTCTTGATTATATCATGAATAAGGCTAATAATCATTTATTTCAAATAAGCACATGAAAAAATCTAGCATTACACTAGATTTAAATTTAGAAAAGTTTTTTAATAGCTTTATCTTACACAAAGGTCTACAAATGTATCAGGTAAACATCTTATGGCACCAATGTCACAAAGTCTAACAATGAAAAATGAATCAGTAGGTATTAAATATCTACAACCACCATCCTGTCTTCCTTCAATTAAAACACGGCATCTGCAAGTATCGCAATTAACGCATTCGCATCTAAATATACATGATGTTTCCCCGTTACGATTGCATCCACTATCACGTCTACTAATTGGGAATTCCATTTCGCGATTTTCCTTTGTATAAAAAGTTACGGGTCTAGTATTATATTCACAGCAAGGATTTTCTTCTCCTAAGCAATCACGGCAACAACCCTCTTGTGATTCTTTTTTTACAGCACAATTTTGTAAATTAACAATTTTTTCTAATGCTTCTTTTATGTTGCAACAGTTATTATTTCGGTTGCAATTACATTCTCCAAAAAACATATTTATTTCTCCCTTCACTTTAAGATATTCTAAAATCCCACTTTTGCATAATATTAAAGCCCAAGAGAAGAAAAAAATTTAAAAAATTAGTTCTAATTCTTATTAATCAGAACATTAATCTAAAATAATTAGATAATTTATATTATGTTTATAAACAATAAAAAACTAGGCTAACCTAGTTTAATATTAATCTCTTGATGATACATTTGCTGCTCTGTATTTATTACTTTTTTGATCTTTTTCAATTTCATAAGTGACTTTTTGGCCTTCATTAAGTCCTTTTTCTTTTAAATCATCATTTAATGCAGAAATGTGTACAAAAACTTCATCATTAGTTTCATCATTTTTAATAAAACCAAACTTTTTAATATTGTCAAAAAATTTAACTGTACCTTGATTCATGTTCTTCCTCCTTTACAACTATACCTCTTTTTATACAATAAATAATTACGCAATTTGGAAGTACTTGTTAAATATAACACAATCTTCTCAATTTAGCAAACCTTTTTTGAAAATATATCTATAATTAATATAGATAATAATCTGTTTATTGTATTTACACTATATATTTTACTTACTTATAGACAATTTTATACTTAAATTGTAATAAAAAGCATTATATTAATATTATATTACTTTTCAAATAACAATTTATACTAAAATACTTACTATTAAATTGTAACTACATATTTCTCACTTACATGTAAAATTTTTTACATGTTCCTACCCATTAAAAAA
>CAYTSB010000048.1:0-6695 GCA_964440405.1 uncultured Muribaculaceae bacterium | reverse complement strand
TAAATTAGCAGATGCAGGATTTTGTAATGATCGAAGCTTATATAGTGGGTTGGGATACGGAACTAATAATACTGTATATATGGGATATAATAGGTTGATTACTAATAAGACTCCAACTTTTAGTTGCTCACAAACGAATGATTTGTATACATTAACGACAAGTAGTGTAGGTAATAAAGCATTAACTTATCCAATCGGATTAATAACATTTGATGAAATAAATTATGCTGGTGGGGCAGTAGGCAATTTAATTTTTTATTTACAAAGTGGGGCTGATTATTGGACAATGTCCCCATATTATTTTAACTCCTCTGTTGCTTATGAAAGACGTTTATCTGCAGAAGGTACTCCTGGAAGTACTTATATGTCGGATGATAATGGAATTCGCCCAGTTATTAATTTAAAATCTAATGCTGTTGTTCAATCTGGATCTGGAACAATGTCTGATCCATGGATAATTAGAACATCATAGATAAATAAAAAGAATAAAGAGGTGAAAATATGTTTGGTAAGATTAAATTTATAACTAATAATATGGCTTATGTAGAAAATATTAATGAAAATGCTAATAAGGATTTAATGAATCTTAATGTTGTTTTTGAAGATGAAAATCAGAGAATTCTTGGTGAAGTTACTGAAGTAAATCCTGAAGAAATTAAAATTAGATTTTTAGGAGAATTTATTAATGATAAGTTTATTGGAGGAGTAATTAGAAAACCTTTAATATCTTCGAAATTAAGAATTATAAATTCTAATGAATTAAGTATTATTATTGGTAATGATAGTGAAGATAGTTTATTAATTGGTAAAAGTCCTATTTATAATGCTCCCATTTATGTAGACATTAATACTTGTTTTTCTAATCACTTAGCGATATTTGGTAATAGTGGTAGTGGTAAAAGTTGTGGGATAGCTAGAATTATTCAAAATTTATTTATGAAAGAGAATAATACTACTAAATATGCTAATTTATTTATCTTTGATGCTTATGGTGAATATAAGAATGCTTTTAATAATATTCATGAGATAAATCCTAATTATAATTATAAATTTATTACTACTAATCCAAGTGATAGTAATGATACTTTATTACAAATACCAATATATTTATTTAATATTGATGACTTAATATTGTTATTTCAAGCAAGTGATCATAAACAAATCCCAATTTTAGAAAGAACTTTAAAATTAGTTAAAATTTTTGCTTCTAATGATGAACTGGCTTTAAAATATAAAAATCATATTATTGCCAAAGCATTACTGGCGGTACTTTTTTCTAATCAAACAACAGTATCTAAAAAGAATGAAATATTTACAATTATTAAAGCCTGTAGTACTAAAGAATTTAATTTTGATACCGATATTCATGGTTTAGGTTATAAAAGAAAATTTAGTGAATGTTTTGAAATAGATTCTAACGGTTATTTTGGTGAAAGTGTTTTAATAAATAATTATATCTTAAGTTTTATTAATAATTCTTTAGAAGCAACTCCAGTTAAAGATGATGTTTATTTTAACATTATGGATCTAGAAAAAGCCTTGGATTTTACCTTAATCAGTGAAGGATTTCAAAATAATACTCAGCTATATGATGATGCCATTATTTTAAAAGTAAGACTGCATTCGATTATCAATAGTAAAATGTATAAATATTTTGATTATCCTAATTATATTTCTTTAGAACAATATATTGCTTCTTTAGTTACTCATCAAAATGGTCGTGCTCAAATTATTAATATTAACTTAGAAGATTTGGATGATACCTATGCTAAAGTAGTAGTTAAAATATTATCAAGATTTTTCTTTGAATTTGCTAAGAAAAGAGAGAAAAGAGCAGGAATCCCATTTCATATTTTTTTAGAGGAAGCACATCGTTATATTCAAAAAGATTCAGATGTTTTCTTAATCGGTTATAATATCTTTGAAAGAATTGCTAAAGAGGGTAGGAAATATGGGGTACTACTTAATATAATCAGTCAAAGGCCAGTAGAATTATCGGATACTGTTATATCTCAAATATCTAATTTCTTGATATTTAAAATGACTCATCCTTTGGATATTGAGTATATTGAAAAAATGTTACCTAATATCAGTAGTGATATTATTGAAAAACAAAAATCACTCCAACCAGGTACTTGCGTTGGTTTTGGCAATGCTTTTAAAATACCTTTAATAATTAAATTAAATATGCCGGATCCGGTACCATACAGTGCTAATGCTAATGTTTATAAAGGCTGGAAAGGAATAAATTAATCTAGTATTGCTTTTGAATTCATGTTATAATTAAATTGTCTAGATGATGGGTGTGTTCCATATAAAACCGACAAAGTGAATATATGGGAAACTAATTTATTACTGGTGTTGAATACCAATTCATTAAGTAATTGGAATCCTAAAAGTAATAATGCGATTCCCCCGTGGAAGACGCGGGATTTATCACTGACACATCTTTCTTTAGACAACAAAAAATAGTTAAGTTTTAACTATTTTTTGTTTATTAAAAATTCAATTATTAATTCTGGATTATCATTATTCATAATTATTTTATACATTAAATCCATAATTGGAATTTTAATTTTTTTTCTTTTAATAAGTTTATAAATTGATTTTAAAGTATAGTATCCTTCTACGGTAGTTGTATTTAAATAATTATTTGCTTCCTGATATTTTTTTGCTCCTATTAAAATACCATATGAGTAATTTCTACTTTTAACGCTAGTACAAGTAAGTAATAAATCACCAACTCCAGCGTAGGATAAAATTGATTTCTTGTTGCCACCTAAACCACTAATTAATTCTTTAATATCATGTAATGACTCAGTAATTAAGAATGCCCGGGTAGAATCACTGTAACCTAATCCAGTAATAATTCCTGATGCTATGGCTACAATATTTTTAATACTCCCACAAATTTGAATACCAATTAAATCATTAGTTGATCTTAATTTTAAAGTATCACTAACCAATGCTTTTTGAACTGTTTCAATTGTTCTAAATGATTTACTTGCTACGGTAAGAGCAACAGGTTCACTATTTAAAATATCAATTGCAAAACTGGGACCCGATATTATTGCTAATCTTTTATGTCTTGGATTGTATTTATAAAATACTTCACTAACAAAGTTACAACTGGCAATATCAATTCCTTTACTACAAATACAAACATGAGTATTTTTAGATAAATAAGATTTTATTTTCTTACTGATATCACCAACATATTTAGTGGCAACTACAATTAATATTAAGTCCTGATTATAAACAGCTTCTTCTAAGCTATTTGTATATTTTAATTCTTTTGGTAATTTAACATTTGGTAGAACTGATTGAATCATTCCTGTTTTTTTAACTTCATTAATTTTGTCTTCGTTTTCACTCCAGACGATAATTTGATTATCTTTTTTGGTTAAACTTTTAGCTAAAGCTAAACCATATGCACCAGTACCAATAACTGCTACTTTCATTTTTTCATCTCCTCATTACCTTTAAATAGCGCTTCCTCATATTTATTTTTCTTCGGTTTATAATAAATTTTATCTTTGATTTTATCCGGTAAATATTGTTGTTTAACATAGTATTTAGGATAATCATGAGGATATTTATAAGCTTTGCTACTAGTTTTAATATGATCAGGAACATTTCCGGTATTACCTTTTTCAATATCACTTAATGCTATATTTATTCCAGTTACAGCACTATTACTTTTAGGAGATAGGGCAAGTTCAATAACTACAACTGCTAAAGGAATTCGAGCTTCTGGCAATCCCAACATTTCAGCAGCTTCGATAGCAGCCATCACTTTAGGTCCAACTCCTGGATTAGCAAGTCCAATATCTTCGTAAGCAATAACACTAAGTCTTCTATAAATACTATCTAAATCTTCAGCAGCAACTAGTCTGGCTAAATAATGCAAAGCAGCATTAACATCACTACCGCGAATGGATTTCTGAAAAGCACTTAGAACATCATAGTGGCCATCTTCATTCTTATCATGAAAGAAAACTTTTTTAGTATGAATTTTTTTTAATAAAGCGGGAGTTATTTTATGTTTTAAATCAGCATAATAGGCAATTTCCAGTAGATTTAAAGCACTTCTAAAGTCTCCGCCAGCACTATTTGTAATAATTTCAATCGCTTCATCAGTAATTTCAATTCCTTTTAAAGTCTTAACCGCTTTTATTAAGCCTTTTTTAATATCTTCATCAGTTAACTCATGCAACTGAAATATTTGACATCTACTTCTAATTGCCGGATTAATTTTATAATAAGGGTTAGAAGTAGTAAGACCAATTAAAATTACTAAACCACTTTCTATATAGGGTAGAAGGAGATCTTGTTTATCTTTATTCATTCGATGAATTTCATCAATAATTAAAAGCATTTCGCCATTCATTTTTGCTTCTTCAATTGCGATATCAAAATCTTTTTTATTATTAATTGTTGCATTTAGAAAGCGATAGGGTTTATTTAGTTCATGAACAATAGCATTAGCAATACTGGTTTTACCAATTCCTGGCTTACCATATAGAATAATCGAAAACATCTTACCATTGTTAACTAGAGTAGTAAGAATTTTATCTTTACCAATTAAATGCTCCTGACCAATAATATCATTTAATTTAGTTGGTTTTAATATATCAGCTAATAATTCCATAACATCATCTCAAAACTATTATAACTTATTTATAGACTTTTTACTAATATAATTTTATAATTAGATTATGAAATATATTGAGAATTATTTAGATTATTTAAGGTATGAAAGAAAGTATAGTATTAATACAATTAATAGCTATGCTTTAGAATTGAAGTTTTTTAATGAATATTTTTTTAGTAAAGATATTTTAAAATTATCTACTAAGGAAATAAAAGACTATTTAAATACTTATAGTAATGTTAAGAGTACTAGTTTGGCTCGTAAACTCTCTGCTATTAAGAATTTCTATAACTACCTGGTAAACAATAGTCTTATTAGTAAAAACCCCTGTATTGGGATAAAAAGCCCTAAAAAGGAGATGTTATTACCTAAATATCTAACTACTGAAGAAATGGAAATTTTATTAGATGTTGATATCAATAATAATTATGATTATCGGAACAAAACAATGTTAGAATTAATGTATGCAACCGGAATGAGAATTTCAGAATTAGTTAATATGAAAATCAGCAATTTAAATTTAGATGAAGATTTTATTATAATTATGGGGAAGGGGAGTAAAGAAAGAATTATTCCTTTAAACGATATCTGTATTAATGTTCTAAAGAAATATTTAGATGAATATCGCCCTCAAATTTTAAAAAATATTCCCAGTGAATTTTTATTTATTAATCGCTATGGGTCTAAGATCAGTCGTCAGTCATTTTTCAAATTTATCAAGACTGAATGTATGAAAAAAAATATTAACAAAGATATTTCGCCTCATATTATTAGGCATTCTTTTGCTACTCATTTACTTCATAATGGAGCTGATTTAAGAATTATTCAGGAATTAATGGGTCACAGCGATATTTCCAGTACTCAAATTTATACTCATTTAATCAATGATAAGATTAAAAAAGACTACGAAGAATTTCATCCTCATAGTCATGAAGAATAGGGCTTATTCTTCTTTTTTTATCTCCAATTTCCTCGAGCGCTGTTAGTATTGTTGTCTTTACTTCTAGTATTATTTGAAGAAGTTTTGGCACGATTTTTTGTTTGATTTTGAGCATTGTTTTTTGCTCTACTCTTATTTCTTGCCACTTGTATCACCACCCATTATTATTATGGTTTAATTGATAACTATAATGCATATTATTAAATGATAAATATGGAAATTTTTGGGCCCATTTTAATTTCAACAATCGCAGGATTTAGTACCTTTTTGGGAGGACTTGTTACTTTAATTAAATTAAAAAAAGAAGCTATTAGTTCTTTTATTAGTTTTTCTTTGGCTTTATCAATCGGAGTAATGATTATGCTTTCAGTTATAGAATTAATTCCCAATTCCAGTTACCAAATTATTAGATATTATGGTTTTAAAGGGATTATTTATAGTTTTATTGCCGGTATTTTAGGCTACTTACTGGTAAAAGTTTCAAATAGATTATTAAAGACTAAACAAAGTAATTTATATAGAGTAGGGGTCTTATCAATGATTGCTTTAATGCTTCACAATTTTCCTGAAGGAATTGCTACATTTATGGCTTCATATCAGGATATCAACTTAGGTATAAGCTTAGGAATAGCTATTATGATGCATAATATTCCAGAAGGAATTAGTATTGCTGTCCCAATTTATTATAGTACTGGTAAAAGAGGTAAGGCTTTAGTTCAAACCCTAATATCAGGATTAGCCGAACCTTTAGGAGCTATTTTAACCTATCTTTTACTAAGAAAGTATATAACTACCAATCTAATTAATTTAATATTAATATTTATTGCTGGAATTATGATTACCTTAGCAATCAACGAATTACTTCCAGAAGCTTTAAAATATAAGAAAAACAAAGCAATTATTGGTGGCTTAATTACAGGTGTAATAATAACTATTCTAAGTCATGTTATATTTTAATACCTAATAAAAATAAGAAGAGTAGTACTTATTTCTTCTTATTTTCTCATTTTGGTTAACATAATATATATTATGTGTTGCTAAAATAGAGATTAATTTAAGCTCGACGAGACTCTATTTCAGCCATCTTTTCAATAATTTCTG
>CAYTSB010000047.1:0-6841 GCA_964440405.1 uncultured Muribaculaceae bacterium | reverse complement strand
GCCGTTGTACATATACTACTACTTGATATTGGTGCTCCACTTATATAACAATAGGTTCCACCTCTAAAGTATTTAATATCGCCACTGCCACTATTTTTAACATTTATATATAATCCCTGACCATTAGTTGGACTACTTATTGCTGCAAAATCTATGCCACTGGTGCTTGTTACATAAGTGCTTGATGCTGCATCGCTGACTGGCGGATGGACTGCTAAAATTTTATTGAATAAAGCATTAGGATCATATCTTTGAATATCTACTTGTCCGGTAAAACTTTTTCCTTGATTATAGTTTTGTTCTGTTACTTTGTTTTGTAAGGTTAGTAGTAAGACATAGTAAGTTGTACTAGTTGGACTTAACGTCAAATAATCAGTTGTTGTTAATTTAGTATTTGCTGTTGGAACTGAACTTGTGCCAATACTGGTACAATTAGTACCTACATTAGTTATTGTTGCATTAGTATAGTTTGTTTGACTACATGCATATAAGTTATAAGATAGTTCATTGCCAACAAAGGTGTCAGTCGCTTTATTGGTACAACTCTGGCCACTTGCATATTGGCAGAAAGTATTAGTTAAATTTTTCCATTTAATTGTTATATCCTGATTGATTGTAGCAGTACTAGTTATATAAAACTTCATTAAATATAATTTATTTGATCCTTTTTCACTATTTTTTAAATCTATAGTTCCGGCATTGATTGTGCCATTTGAGCCATCATTATATTACTGTAATATTTCCATAGTCAGCAGTTAAAGTTACAATGGTATTAGTGCTACTGTTGCCTTGAACATTATTAGCACTAAAAAAAGCATAAGTTAGACCACCTAAAGTAATAATCGTTATAATAGTTATTATAATAACAATTATTTTGTTTTTATTATTCATATGCAAACTACTTTCTTATGTTTATTATATCTTATTTAGTTCTTCCTAACAACCCCTTAATTTTTTAGTTTTAATTCTTTCTTATCTGAATTTTATTGTATAATTTTTTAATTTATTGTATAATTTATAAAGAATAGTAATTGGGGTGAAATGAATGTCATTGCGCGAATTTGATTATGAAAATTTACCTATTGTTGAAATTGTTAATGAAATCCTCATTGATGCTGTTAGAAAAGGCGCATCGGACGTTCATTTTGATCCACATGAAGATAAACTAAAAGTCAGAATTAGAATGGATGGTCAGTTAATTGACTATGCTGTTGTGCCTAACGATTTAAAAAAATCTTTAATTCAAAGAATTAAAATAATGGCTAATATGAATATTACTGAAAGCCGTCTTCCTCAAGACGGAGCGATTAAAAGTAATTTAGATAATATGGAACTAGATCTTCGTGTCAGTTCTCTACCCTTAAAAGAAGGGGAAAAAATTGTTATTCGTATCTTAGACTACAGCATGAGTTTACAGGGGCTAGAAAATCTCGGTTTTACCAAAGAAAATTTAGTTAAGGTTCAAAAAATGATTAGTGTTCCCTATGGCATAATTTTAATAAACGGTGCTACCGGTACTGGTAAAAGTACAACTTTATATGCCATGCTTCAAAAATTAAATACTGAAGACAGAAATGTTGTGACAGTTGAAGACCCAATTGAAATGAATATTGATGGCATTAATCAAGTTCAGGTAATGCCTGAAATTGGTTTGACATTTACTAATGCCTTGCGTAGTATTTTAAGACAGGACCCGGATATTATCATGATTGGTGAGATTCGTGATGATGAAACTGCTAGAATTGCAGTTAGAGCAAGTATCACCGGCCATTTGGTTTTATCTACCCTTCATACTAATAACTCTTTAAATACTATTGAAAGACTCTTAGATATGGAAGTAGAAAGATATCTATTAGGCTCTGCTCTATCCGGAATAATTAGTCAAAGATTATGTCGTAGATTGTGTCCTAAATGTCGTGAATCAAGAGAAACTTCAGAATATGAAAAGGAAATATTTAACAAAGCTTTAAATCTGGATGTTAAACAAATATATACTAGACATGAGGCTGGATGCCCCGATTGTATTAATGGTTATAAGGGTCGTATTGCAATTCAGGAAGTCTTAAATATGAACCAGGAAATAAAAGATGCAATTGTTAATAATATCAGAAAAGATACTTTAAGAGATTTAGTTTATAAAAAAAGTGATGTAAAAACCATCCTCCAGGATGGCTTGATGAAAGTTGTTGAAGGAATTACTACCTTTGAAGAAATATTAAGAATGATTGATATTGAATCTGACTTTATTGATGAGGATAATATGGCTTTAAAAACAGCCTTAGTGGGGACTGTTAATAGTTCTAATCCAACTAAACCTCCTGAAAATAGTCTTGATAATATTGAAATATTAGAAATATAAAATTAAATTAATTATTTCATTAATTTTATCTAAATATAAGAAGACAAGAAATGCTGCCATAATCAGAAATGGTCCAAAAGGTATTTCTTTTTCTTTTTCTTTAAAACTGCTATATATGGCATAAGGTAAAGCAATAAAGCATGAAATTACTAATGATATTAAGCCAAATTTAACTCCTAATAAAATACCAATGAATATTGATAATTTAATATCTCCCCCGCCTAATGAGTCTTTTTTAAATACTTTATCGCCTAGTAATTTAATAATTAACATAATAATAAACAATAAAGCTCCAGATAATAAAGACATTAAACTAGATTTCAATCCTAAATCCAAATATTTTAAAATCAAGACCAAAATAGAACCTAAGATAACTGGAGTATCTAAGATTATTAAATAATTAAAATCACTAATAAAAGTAACAATTAATATTGAAATAGTTATAATTGAAATTAATGTATTAAATGAATAACCGTAAACAAAATAACTTAAAGCAAAGAATAAACCAGTAAAAATTTCGGTAATAAGATTGCTGGGAGCTATTTTATTATGACAGTATGAGCATTTACCACCTAAAAATATATAAGAAAAAACAGGAATCAAATGATACCATTTTAAAGTTTTTTGGCAATGATCACAATGTGATCTTGGTTTAGTAATCTTTTCTCCTTGAGGAGCTCTCATCCCTAACACCAAATAAAATGAGCCAAAAATACTGCCGAATATAAATAATAATAAATAAATCATAATATCACCTAAAACTGAATAGTACTGTACATATCAAACATTGGAATAACAACTGCTAGAACAACAATGCCAACGATTAACGATAACAAGATAATTAAAGTTGGTTCAATTAAACTTTTAATAGTAGTAATTGAATTGCGATGCATATCTTGATAATATTCACTAACACTCATCATCATATTAGCAAGTTCACCAGTTGATTCGCCGGTAACAATCATATAATAAGCAACTTCAGGGATTGCCCAATGCCCTTTAAAAGCATCAGATATTTTATCGCCTTTTGCAATATTAGCAATTGTATTAAACATAATATCCTTATATATTTCGTTATTAGTTATTTTACTTAAAATATCAATACTTTCGGTAATAAAAACATTGTTTTTAAGCAGTGAAGCAAAAGTCTTAGTAAAAATAGTCATTTCATTATAAATAATAATATTACCAATTATAGGCATTTTCATCATAAAAGTTTGAACCGCGACTTTAAATGCTTTTAATCTTTTAAACATAAAGATAAATAAAATGATAACCAAAAAAATTATTATCAAAATATAGAAAAAATTATTTTGTAAAAACTTGGATAGATTTAGTAAAACTAGAGTGGTTCCTTGTAACTCAGCACCAGTTTGAGCATAAATACCAGAAAATTGAGGAATAACAAATAATAAAATGAACGTCAAAACGCCAATAGCAAAAACTAAAATGGCTATTGGATAAATCATTGCACTACGCATTTGTTTTTTAGTACTATCAATTTCGCGATAATAATTAGCCATGTCCTTTAAAGTTTCTTCCAATTCACCAGTTGCTTCAGCGGCTTTAATCATATTAATCAATAATGACGGAAAAACATTAATTTGTTTAGCTAAAGCATTACTGAAACTCTCCCCCATCGATAATTCATAAACAATTGATTCAAAAGTTCTCTTTTTAGATCCTTTTTTAGCAATTTGATCACCTAAAATTTTAACAGCTGTTGTAAGTGGTATTCCGCTTTTAAGATAGGTGGATAATTGTTCTAACCAAAATATTAAGTCCTTACTATTCATTTTTGAATTAAGAGTTATCAACTTACCGTAATAAAAATTAATCCATTTAGAAGTTTCAATTTCATAAACTTCATAGCCGGCATTTATTAGATAAGAATTAACATCTAATTTAGAATAGCCATTAAATGTTCCTTTAATCATTTTGCCATTGGCATCTTTAGCCAAATAAGTATAAGCCTGTAAAAACTCACCTCTTTTAGCATCAAGGCTATTTAAATCAATTGACAATATCTGCCTAGATATTTCTTTTTTCTTAATCGAGGTTTTGACCATTGGAATATCATAGTAAGATTGAATTATTTTCTTTTTAAAGCTTCTTAAAGCTTCATTAATTCCTCGGCCAAGTTTCTTAATACCATTATAGATCCAGATAATACCATCACTAATAAGATGATAAAATCCTAATAAACAGGTCACAAAAATAAACTTAAAAGTACTATAAATGCCTAAAAACACCAAATAAAAGAACCTACCAATTAATTTGATAATAAAATAAATTCCATCAAAGGCATATTTAAAAATATCAACAAAATATTCAATAACAAAAATGGAAACTTTATAAAATCCGACAGCAAATAATCTGATGAATTTTGCTATATATACAAATGGAGCTATTATCCACTTTAAAATTTTATTGTTTTTTTTATCTATTTCTAACCCCATTTACTCTGTCACCTACCATAATCTATTAAAATTATATCATATTTTAAATATTAAACAAATACTTTTTCTAACATATATTAAACTAGAGGGATCATTATGTTTAACAGTAATAATATCTTTAATACTGCTTCTAAATTTAATTTGAGTAATGTTTTAGGAGGACTTGATAAAACCTTAGGTGTTATTAACAAAGCCATTCCACTTTATGAAGAAGCTAAGCCATTATTTAATAATGCTAAATCATTATTTAGTGATATAAGTAAGAATATTAAAACTGATCATCAAGAAAAACCAGTTATCAATACTCAAATAAAAGAAAGAAATAACAATAATTCACCAAATTTTTTTCAATAATTATAAATTGTTTATTTCTTTTTTTGTTTTTAGCATTTTATTTTCAATATTAACTCTTTGAACTAAAAATAATAAAATTATAATATTGGAAGTGAAACTACCTCCATAAGATAAAAATGGTAACGGTACTCCTGTTAACGGAAGTAATGACAATACCCCAACTAAATTAATTAAAATATGTAGTACTAAAATTAAAAAAGTACCATAAGCAATAATAGAATTTCTTAAATTTTCACTTTCTTTAGCTATCTTTAAAATTCGCCACAATATGTATAAATAACCAATTAAAACGACAATTGCGGCAATGGCTCCCAATTCTTCACTAATAATCGGATAGATAAAATCAGTATGAGATTCAGGAAGGTAAAGATATTTTTGACTGGAATCTCCTAACCCTTTACCAAAAAGTCCGCCATTACTAACTGCAATTAAAGAATTGCATACCTGGTAACCGGTATTTTCAGTATACCTAGTACAGGGATCTTTAAATGTAAAGCGACTCATTTTATTTTTAAGTAAAGTATCTCCTCCAAAATATAAAGCAATACCACCAATAATAACAAAAGCAATCATAATTGTTCTTATTGTTTGGATTTTATTATTTTTTGGTAAAGGAATAGCTATTAATAAAAGAAAAATAAGGGCTGCAATAATTGCTGCTCCACCAATATCAGGTTGAGCAAATACTAGACCAACAATTATTATGCCTACGGCTAAAGGTCTTAAAAAAGTTGGTAAATCAGCACTTTTTTGTTTCTCACTAAAATATAAAGCAAAATATAAAACAATAACTGTTTTGGCAAACTCACTTGGTTGAACTGAAAAAAGGCCTAAACTATACCAGCTTTGAGCATCATTGACAACAGTTCCATAGAAAAACAAACCAACTAGCGCAACAATAATCCCAATAACTATATAAGGTAATATTTTTTTATACCATCTAATATCTATTCTTAAAATAAAAGTAAAGCCGACAAAAAAAGCTGCGCCAATAAATGCTGCCTGTTTCAGAAAAAATAAATATTGACTTTGACGATATCTTAATACTGAAGAGATACTTGAAGAACTGAAAATCATTAATAAGCCAAATATTAAATAAGCAGTGGTTACAATAAAAAGTGGTTTATCCATTTTATTAATAAGCTTTTTCATCTTTCACCTATTCTAATAATAGCATTATTTTCTTTATTAGTAAAACTTTTTATAAATATCTAGGTTATTTTAATGTCAAAAGCTATAGTAAACTAATAAACTATAGTAGATATATATAAAGGAGGTATAATAATATGTATTATTATGGAAACAATGGTTACTATGGTGGATATCAAAATCCAGGATGTGGTAACTATGTTGGATATACACAAGGAAGTGGCATTGGCGCAGCTATCTGGATAGTTCTATTTATATTACTAGTAATAATAATAGGAGCTGGATGGTTTGGTAACAACAACAATAGTAATTGTGGCTGCAATTCTTGTAGCTAATAGGAAGTCTCAATGCTTCCTTTTTTTTTGATTAAAATTGCTTTTTTACTCATATTATGATAAAATACACCCGATTGGTAGGAGTTTTTATGAAATTACCAGATATTAAAATTTTAGATGAAAAAGATTCCCGATTAAGATTTATCAGTAATGAAGTCTCTTTTCCGCTTGATATAAAAGATTTA
>CAYTSB010000046.1:0-6979 GCA_964440405.1 uncultured Muribaculaceae bacterium | reverse complement strand
GTTGAAGCAAAAAATAAATTTTTAATATTATTTCTACGCATTAATTCTAAAGTACTATAAGTGGTCATAAAAGTATCATTATAATCAACTGAAGGATTCTTACCACCTTTTTGAATATCAGAATTTGCTGCTAAATGATAAACCATATCAATTTGTTCATTACTTAATTCTTTACAAAATAGTTCAGTATCATCGATATCTATTTGATAAAATTTATAATTATGATTATTGATAAATTTATCAACATTTTCTTTTTTTCCTAAAACAAAATTATCAATACCAATTATTTCATGACCCTCATTTAGTAATCTCTCCACTAAATGATAACCTATAAAGCCAGCTGCTCCTGTTATTAATATACGCATCTAATTCCTCCTTAATTTACAAATATTACTGTTGTTCCTTGATGGTCAAACTTAAATTCCATTTCTGGTAATTCTTTCATGGCTGTCCTAAACTTTTTTTGATGTTCTTCGGGAACATAGAATAAGAAAAATCCACTACCGCCAGCTCCCAATATTTTACCGCCAAGAGCTCCATTATTAATTGCTTTATTATACCATTCATCAAATTTAGGATTACTAATGCCACTTGCTAAAGTTTTTTTAATTAACCAATTTTCATGTAAAGCTTTACCAACAGCATCAATATTATTATGTTCTAGTTCATATTTTAATTCATAAGTTAATTCAACTATTCTTTTCTGCCCATCTTCTTTATCTTTTGCCGTTGCCATATTCTTAGATTGCTCTTTTAAAATTTCTGAAGCACTATGTTCACCACCAACATAAAGCATTATTAAATTTTTTTCTAACTGTTTAAATGCCTCATGTAACATTAATACTGGTTCAACAAATACAGTACCATCTTTATTAAATTGATAATAATTTAATCCTCCAAAAGCTGCAGCATATTGATCCTGCTTACCAATTGGATTGCCTAGTTTATTAATCTCCATATCACATGCTGCGGATGCAACATCGGCATCTGAAATATATTCTCTTTTATGACATTTTAAATTTTTAATTAATCCTACTGTAAATGAGCTTGATGAACCTAAACCTGTCCCTTGTGGTATATCGGCAATTGATGTAATTTCTAATCCTTCTAACCCTTCTTGTTTTAAACATTCTCGAAAAATTGGGTGTTCTATATCATCAAGATCTTGAACACTTTCAGTTTTTGAATATTTTAAAACAGTATTGTTTTTATTAAACGAAGGATGCGATGTTATATACATATATTTATTAATCGTTGTGCTTATAACACAGCCTCCATTTTTTTCATAGAATGCTGGCAAATCGCTACCTCCGCCACATAGACTTACTCTAAATGGTGTTTTAGTAATTATCATTTTTTCACCTCTAATTATAATAATATCACAGTTAATTTTGTTTTCCTAGTTGGTTATCATAATATCTGTCACAAACTTCATTAGTATTACCAATCATCTTAATTTTTCCATATTCTAACCATATAGTTTTTGTACATATATCTTTAATTTGTTTTAATGAATGGGAAACAAATAAAACAGTAGTACCGCCACTAATCATTGACATCATTTTTGATTTGCTTTTTTCTTGAAATTTTATATCTCCTACCGATAAAATTTCATCAACTATTAAAATTTCAGGATCAACAACAGTTGAAATCGAAAATGCTAGTTTGGCAGTCATTCCTGAAGAAAAATTCTTAACGGGAACATCTAAGAATTCTTTTAATTCCGAAAATGCCACTATTTCATCAAATTTTTCTTGAATAAATTTCTTAGAATAACCTAAAATAGCTCCATTTAAATATATATTTTCCCTAGCAGTTAATTCTCCATCAAATCCAGCTCCTAGTTCAATCATTGGGGAAATTTTACCATCTACTGTAACATTTCCTTCAATCGGTTTCATAACTCCACTTACAACTTTTAGTAAAGTACTTTTACCGGCGCCATTAGCTCCTATTATCCCAATAACTTCTCCTTTTTCAACATGAAAACCAACATCTTTTAAAGCTTCAAAATATTGTTTTTTATTTCTTTTTTTAGGATTGAAAAATCGAATAAACATCATTTTAAGTGAATTGTCTTTCTCAACGCCTAAATTAAATTTCATTGTTACATCTTTAATATCTATCATTTTTTTCACCCTCTATGCATAAAAAATAAATTTATCTTGTTTTCTTCTAAAGATAACCATGCCAACAACCATTGTTAAAAATCCTGATAAAAAACAACCCAGTAAAATTTGTAATGAAGGCATTCTAGAAAATAAAACTATTTCTCTAATTGAAGTAATAAACAAATACAATGGATTGAATTTAAATAAACTTTGTAACCAGGTTGGCAAAATGGAAATTGAATAAAAAATAGGAGTAAAATAATTTAAAACAGTTAATAAAATTCCCCAAATATAAATTACATCTCTTACAAATACAGTTATTGTTGATAAAAAATAACTTACTCCTAACGTAAACATTAAAACACATAAAAATATAAATGGTAATAATAAATAATAGATATTTAAATAGCATTTTGTTCCCTCTAGGCTATCGCCAGTTAAAAAGATTATGAAAAACAAAGGAATTAAAGTAAATAAAAAATTAATCCCAGCAAAGAGGCATTTTGCTAAAGGAAAGATATATTTAGGAATATATACTTTATTTATTAAACTAAAATTTCCAGTGATAGAAGTTAAACTTCCATTTGTGGCTTCAGAAAAATAATTAAAAATAACTAAACCCGTCATTAAATAAACTAAATAATTAACACCGCTCATGCTAAATTTAAACATGTGGGAAAAAATAAGCGCCATAACGCTCATCATTAATAAAGGGTATAAGACACTCCACAATACCCCTAAGACACTTCTTTTATACTTGATTTTAAAATCTCTTTTAATTAATTCGCTAAGCAAAAACTTATAATTTTTAAAATTAATAAATATGTTTTTCAATATCATTAAATACACCTCGTTAAATAATTATATCATTTTATTATCTTCTATACTATAAATTTTATAATAGCCAGGATAAAAAGTATTAATACAATGATCATAATTGCCAATATTCCATAATTTTTTTCTTTTGGTTTATTATATTCGTTTTTAATTGGTTCAATATTATTAGGAGTTATCCTATCATTCATATTGCCACCAGTTGCGGGATTATATATTTTAGCTAGTTCTTCTTCATGAGTATTAGCACCACAAGCGTGACATACAGAAACTCCATTTAATAATCTTGTTCCACATTTCTTACAAAACATTAAATTACCTTCTTTTTCTCTTTACTAATTTTTTCTTTTTTATTTGATTCTTTTTTCACTAATTTCATATATTTGTCATAAAATCCTTCAATTAAAGGATAACTCACTTCTAAAAGTCCGTTAATAAAGAAGAAAAATCCTAATATTAAAGCTTGAGTTGTAATTTCATAATAAAGATTTATACTAGTTAAAATTCCAATCAAGATAAATGCTCCAAATAAAACTATTTTAACATTCCACATTTTATTATGGCGATCCATTAGATAATCAACTTTAATAAGTTTAATAACTGACATAATTGAAACCCAGCTAATTAAAGTTAAAGATAAAACCATTGGGGTCCTTTCCAAGTTAAAAATAATTCCTGAAGTTCCAGCTAAAGTACAAGCTAATGCTGTAAATAACTTTTCATAATCTTCTGGTTCCTTAGTTAATAAATATTCACAGAATACAACCATTGCATAAATATACATAACTGTATAAAACAAGGTGTTAACATTATCAAACGCTAAATCTGGAAACATTAATAATATTACACCAATTAATAAAACTGCTAATGAAGCAAGTAATGAAAAAAGTCTTTTATTTTTCATCATATCTACACCTCTATCTATTATTAATAATATTAAAATTATAGTTAAAAGTCAATTGTTAGTTTTTTATTATAGATGTATGTTATAATAATTTTGGTGATATTATGGAATGTTTATTTTGCAAAATAATTGACAATGAAATGTCTAGTTACACTTTATATGAAGATGAAATAGTTAAAGTAATTTTAGATGCCTATCCTGATACAGATGGTCACACTTTAATTATTCCTAAAAAACATTTTGATACTTATCAAGATTTAGATTATGAAACTCTTAATCATATTTTTGAAGTTAGCAAAAAAATAAAAGATTTACTAATGAAAAAATTAAATGCTAATGCAATAACTCTTTTAGTTAATTATGGTGATAGTCAAATTGTAAAGCATTTTCATTTACATCTTTTGCCTAATTTTAAAGTTGCGCCTGCTTCAAAAAAAATAGCAGATATTCATGCTATTCTTACTAAATAATTAACTGTACCATTTATCTATCAAATCAACATTACTGCTTTTAGGCATCGGGTCTGGTAGATTCATAGAAACAATAAGCGGTATTTTAAATGCATTACCAAAAACCATTGCTACACCAGGACTTAAAGTCTTGATTTTTTCAATTGATTCTTTACTTATATTTGAAGAAATACTTGCTATTAAATTTAAATCCTCGGGATAAAACATTCTAAAAGTAATAAAATTAGAACATTGACTTAATGCTGTTTTAGATAACTCATTGGGTCTTTGCGTAATAAATCCTAAAATAACACCATATTTTCTACCTTCTTTAGTTATTCTGTCAAAAATATTATAACCAATAATATTAATATCAGTATCATTTTGAACATAGCGATGAGCTTCTTCTAATATTAAATGAATTGGAAATGAAGTTCGGTTAGTAATTTTAGTGCTGTAATTAAAGAATAATTTAGCAAATACTTTAGTTAACACTTTAGCAAATCTTTCATCTATATAATTAAAATTCATGTTAATAATTTGAGCATTTTTATCATCCTTGGTAAATACTTTTTTAACATAGTCATCTCTACCAATAAACTCTTCATATTTAAAATATTCTTTATACGAACTATCAATAATATCTTTTAATCTAACTTTTAAAATATTAATCTGGTCAAATATTGAATCACTTTTTAAAATGCCTTCACTGATTAAAGCAAATTCCAAAGCATAATATAAATCATCTAAAGTGTAATAAATATTATAATCTAAATCAATTGTATTAGGATCGATATTACCATACTGTTCCAAATATTCTACTACAAAATTGACAGCATTAATTTTACCTTGATTATCTATATTCAGGCATTGCTTTAAAGTTCTGCTATATCCAGGTTGAGAAATGACCGAATTTAAATTTAATTTCTCGGTATTATAATGACTTAAGATAGCAACAATCTGGTCTCTAATCTGAACTGGATTCCTGCCACTTGATAAAATATCCAAAAGTGATGAAGCAATAATACTATCTTTATAACCTTTAACTTTTTCATCTTTACTAGTAAAAATAATTACTAATTTTAAAGCTTTTTCAATTATTGGTAACTGATAAGGATCAGTCACATTTAAAAGTAACGCTAAATCATCAGCTTCTAAAAAATATGGGGGAATTTTAATAATTTCCGCTTCAGGAAATTCCAACTCTGTAGTATAACTTTTGTATCCCAAACTCGGATGTCCATTAAATTTTTTGAAAGCATCGTTATATTCACCATAAGCATCAAATAAAACAATATGAGAATTTTTAGGGATATCTTTTTCAAAATCAAAAATATTTTGAATAAGTCGTGCTACTCCACAACTTTTACCACTTCCCGTATTACCTAAAATCGCAAAATGATTACTTAAAAGTTCATTAATATTAACTGTAACCTTAAAATTTTCATAAATATAAGAATTACCTATATTTAAAATGTTATTATTTGATAAATCCTGATTCCCCAAGATTAATTCTAATTCACTTTTTAAAATAATTCTTGGAATAGTTTTAAAATTCGGTTTTTTAATAACACTCGTAATAAAAATGCTGTTCTTAATTTCACCTACTAATAGAATTGTAATCGTCTCACCATTAACAGCAACGATTTCACCAACAATTTTACGATTGCTTTCCTCAAAAACAACATGGTAATTTAAAACACTTACTTCTTTTTCAGTTGTCTTTTTTTCGATAATAACTTCACTATTATTAATAGAAATTATTTTACCAAACATTAAAATCACCTACTTTACTAGAATAATAATAGCATAGTTTTAAAATAAAAAAAATACTTATTGAAGTATTCTTTAAATAAGTATTTGTATTTCATATATTCACTATTTAAAAAAATCACAACCTAAAAATTTATTTAATGCTAACTTTGAAATATTTAACCTTATAATTTAATGTATAAATAAATTTTATGCAACAAAAAGTGGAGCCACAAGGGCTCCTTCAGGGGGCCAAAGAAAATCGGCCACATTCAAGTATAAATATAGTTAAAGTCTTATAAATCAAGACTTTTTCGTTAATAAAAGTTAAAAAAGATTAAATAAAATTAATAAAAATTGCTGTTTTGGTATCTAAATGGGTATTTAAATTTTTATTATCATTGAATTTTATTTTACTAATGATATCTTTAATATTTTTCAGTTAGTACCGCATCAAAAACTCTTATTGATAATTGTTTTAGTTTAAACATGTAAAATTTCCTTTTATTCTTCAATCGGCCAATCTTTGACATCAACTTTTTTATATGTGTTTGTTTCATAGCCATCATCTTTATTTTTGTCATTATTATATTCAGTTAAAATCAATTTGCCATCATTAATTGATACATTAAACATTCCACCTGATAATTCATCAAGATTTTCTTTCCAATCATTTCCTTTTAATTCATAATAATCATAATATAATTTATCGTCTTCTAATTTATAATATTTGTCAGATAACCCATAACTTTCAGTATCACTATAATATTTATAGAAAAGTAGTCTATTGTCTGTAATTTCTAAATATGAGTATTTATTGTCTGTTAAATCGGTAACATCACCAGACCAATCTTCTTCTACTTGAAGCCAATAACCTTTAATATCTGATTGTTTAATTGAATTATTTGAAACTTTTGAACTTGAACAAC
>CAYTSB010000045.1:0-7149 GCA_964440405.1 uncultured Muribaculaceae bacterium | reverse complement strand
GTTATGATATTAATGGGTGACTTTAATGATTAAAAATATTAAAAACAAAAAGAATTTAATAATATCTCATATATCTGATATAGACGGAGTAAGTGCCGTCGTTTTGGCTAAAATATTTATTAAAAATATAGATTATATTTTAGTTGAATTAAGTGAATTAGATAGTTTAATAAAAGAAATAATTGAAACACAAATGGCTGAAAACTATGAAGTTATTTATGTGACAGATCTGGGCTTTAGTGACAAGGCAATAAGTTTAATTTTAAAAGTACCAGAATTTAAAAATAAAATTAAACATTTTGACCACCACATTATCGAAGAAAGGAACAATATCTATGATTTTGTTAATGAAGTTTCTAAAACAGGGGATCATTTAAATTGCGGTACTAGTTTGTTTTATGATTATTTAAAATTAAACTACAAAAACAAATTGTTATTTACCGGATATTTTGAAACATTTGTTGAAGCAGTAAGATGCCGAGATGTTTGGGAAACAAAGAAAAATGAATTTAAAATTGGGAATGATTTATCAACTTACTTTACTATTTTTGGACCAGAAATATATATTAATCATTTTTTAATTATTCCTAAAAACACCAAAGAATTTAATTTTATCAGAGAAGATCAAACTTTAATAGATAATCATAATAAAGCAATGGCAAATTATATTTCTAAAATGGAAAAGAATATGGTAATAATCGATATCGATGATTATAAGGTCGGAGCAGTTATAGCTGAAAACTATCGTAGTGAACTTGGTGATTTTTTAAGCAATAAATATCAAGATCAAATTGATTTTGTTTTAATTGCTAATATTCCTAGAATGAGTTGTTCTCTTCGGGGAATTAAAAAGAACATTCATCTTGGTGAAATTTCTAGGAAAATAGATCCCTTGGGTGGGGGTCATATTAGTGCTGCTGGATTTTCAATAAATGTTAATACAATCTGGATATTGGAAAAAATAATAGATAAACTGAAATCAATTCTTCTTTAATAAACTTGTAACTTATGATAAAATATTTAAGAAAGAAAACATATCGAGAAAGTGTGATAATATGGCAAAAATAATTTCTTTAGTAAATCAGAAAGGCGGAGTAGGTAAAACTACAACCAGCATCAACTTAGCTGCTTCATTAGGAAAATTAGGAAAAAAGACTTTATTAATAGATTTGGATCCGCAAGGCAACGCTTCAATTGGGCTAGGCCTTAATAAAAGAGATATTAACTCTGATATCTATGAAGTAATGACTAAAAGAAGTGATATTAAAAAAGCAATAATTAAAACTGATTTTGATAATTTAGATATCATTCCTGCAACCATTAACTTAGCGGGATTAGATATTGAATTTGTTAAAAAGTTTTATGAAGATCAAGGATTTCATCAGAATGAACAATTAAAAACTGCGTTAACTAAAATCAAA
The DNA here is from genome assembly GCA_964440405.1 of uncultured Muribaculaceae bacterium. Classification (GTDB taxonomy): domain Bacteria; phylum Bacillota_I; class Bacilli_A; order RF39; family UBA660; genus DAOSVX01. Next base: position 5,728 of record CAYTSB010000045.1, on the reverse strand, counting down.
GAAGAATATGATTATGTTATTTTAGATTGTCCACCGGCTTTAGGCATTCTTACAACTAATGCTTTAGTAGCTAGTGATTCTTTAATAATTCCTGTCCAATGTGAGTTTTTTGCCTTAGAAGGAATTACTCAATTATTAAATTCAGTTATTATGATTCAATCAAAATTAAATCCAGATTTAAAAATTGAAGGAGTACTTTTAACTATGTTAGATGCTAGAACTAACATTGGTTTAGAAGTAGTTGAAGAAGTTAGAAAATATTTTAAAGATAAAGTATTTAATACTATTATTCCCAGATTGGTCAGACTTGTTGAAGCTCCGTCTCACGGTAAGCCAATCGGTGAATATGATCCAGGAAGTAGGGCTACTGAGGCCTACACCAATTTAGCGGAGGAAGTGATTTTAAGAAATGGAAAATAAAAAAAGGGCTTTAGGACAAGGCTTAGAACAATTATTTTCAAATGAAAGAATAGATTTTAAGTCATTTGAAGATAAAATTTACGAAGAAGCGAAAACCGAAGATATTGTTATGATACCTTTAGATGAAATTCGCCCCAATCCTTATCAGCCACGAAAATATTTTGATGAGGAATCTTTGAATGAACTGGCCGAATCAATTAAAATTCATGGGGTAGTTCAACCAATAATTGTTAAAAAAAGTATTAAGGGTTATGAACTCATTGCTGGTGAACGTCGTACTAAAGCTACTAAAAAGCTGGGCTTAACTCATGTTCCGGCAATTATTAGAAATTTTAATGATCAGGAAATGATGGAAATAGCTTTAGTTGAAAATATTCAAAGAGAAAATTTAAATCCAATTGAAGAGGCTGAATGCTATTTAAAAATAATTGAAACAACAAGAATAACTCAAGAGGAAATGGCTAAAAAATTTGGCAAAAGCAGAAGTTATATTACTAATTTATTAGGATTGCTTTCCTTGCCGGATGAAGTTAAAAAGCTTGTGATAGTTAAAGATTTATCCATGGCTCACGCTCGTTCGCTTAGTAAACTGGCTGATCAGGAAAAGCAAATTGAACTTGCTCATAAAATAGTTAGTGAAGGAATGAATGTTAGAATTTTAGAAAAATTAATTAGTGGCAATACATTTGAAAAGAAAGTTAAAATTAAAAGAACCATTCAACAAAATCCGTTTTATATTGAATATGAAAAACTTATTAGTGATAAGATTGGTAATAGAGTTAAAATTAAAAACAATAAATTAGAAATAACTTTTGATTCAGATAAAGACTTGGAAAGAATTTTTGAGATTTTAAGAATTAAGGTTGATTAAAATGAATTTATCATATAAATTAGGTGATCATGTTATTATGAAAAAAGGCCACCCCTGTAGAACAAATGATTTTGTTATTACTAGGGTTGGCGTTGATATCAAAATCAAATGTGTTAAATGTAATCGTGAGATTATGATGGATCGCTTAGAATTTGAAAGAAAGGTAAAAAAAGTGATTAGTAACAATGAATGAAAAAATAGCTAAAATTAGACAAAAAATGACTTTAAATCCAATTATGACTTTTTTGATCTTAATTCTTTTAACTCTAGTTTTAAGTGGATTTTTATCATTAATTAATTTTGAATCAAGTTATAAAGTAATTAATGAAAATACAGGTGAATACAAAAATATTTTGGTTAGTGTTAAATCATTATTTAATCTTAGTGGCTTAAAATATATTTTTAGTCACACTGTTTCTAATTTCGTTTCCTTCGTTCCTTTAAGTAGCATTATCATTATATTAATTGGTATTGGAGTTATGGAAAGTAGTGGCTTTCTGAAAACGGCCTTTACTTTACTTACTAAATATACTAAGAAAAACACAATGACTTTTATTATTGCTATTATTGGAGTATTTGCTAGTATCGGCGGTGATATTGGCTATGTTGTTTTAATTCCGCTCAGTGCCTTATTGTTTAAGTATGGTAGAAGAAATCCTTTGCTAGGGATAATTACGGCTTTTGCTGGGCTTGCCTGTGGCAGTGGAATTAACATGTTTTTAACATCAATTGATAGTTCTATGCTGGCTCAAACAACACTTGCTTCTCATATACTGGATGCCAATTATGAGATAAAGACAACTGCTTTTATCTTTATTATGGGAGCTGCAGCTATTATCTTGGCTTTTGTTATTACTTATATTACTGAAAAAATAACTTCTTCTCGAATCAATAAGTATTCTTTCAAAGAAGAAGAGGAAATTGAAATTACCAGAAGGGATTTAAAAGGATTAATCATTGCTTTAATTGCCGGACTTATTTATTTATTTATTTTTATTTATAACATTATTCCTGGCCTTCCTTTATCAGGGAATTTTTTAGATAATTCACAAATTAATTATATTGACAAATTATTTAGCTATGATTCTTTCTTTAGCAACGGGTTTATATTTATAATAACTCTTCTGTTTGTAGTAATGGGTTTATTCTATGGAATTGGTGCTAAAACCATTAAAAATAACCATGATTTTTGTAAATGTTTAAGCCATTCGCTAGACAAAATTGGTAAGACTTTGGTGCTCATCTTCTTTGCTTCAATTTTTATTAGTGTTTTTAAAGCTACCAATATCGGAACTGTTATTATAGCAATGTTCTCTAATACAATTAGTAAAACTTCATTTACGGGCATTCCTTTAATTGTTTTACTATTTGCTATTGGTAGTATTTCAGCTTTAGTATTGCCTTTACCTTTATCTAAATGGACAATTTTATCGGGAGTTACTGTTCCCGTAGTTATGAATGCTGGATTGTCTCCGGCTTTTACTCAGGTAATATTTAGATTTAGTGAATCTTATGTTATGGGATTAACTCCTTTAATGGCTTATTTTGTTATTTATTTAGCATTTATTGAAAATTACAATCAAAGCGAAAGACCTGTTAGTTTGTTTAAATCGTTAAAATATATGGTGCCTTATAGTTTAATGATTGGCTTAATTTTATTGGTTTTGATTATTGGATGGTATTTAATTGGACTACCTATTGGTATAGGAAGTTTTACGGTAATTTAATGATAAAAAGAATTATATTTGATTTGGATGATACTATATTTATTTCAAATCCTTATTATTGCGAAAAAATAAAAGCCGGTTTAAAAAATACGCCTTATGCTGATGATGAAAATCTAATTAAAACTATTGAAGCATCTTTTAATTTATATGAAAAAGAACACAATATTTATGATGTAGATAAATTTATTGATTTTTTTAACAGGAATAATACTGTTAAAATTACTAAAAAAATGTTTAAAAATATTAATGATAGATTTTCTGAAGTTTGTGTTTTAAAAGAAAATGCTAAAGAAATATTGGAATATTTAAGTAAAAAATATGAAATAGTTGCTTTAACCAATTATCTTTATGATGTTCAAATTCGAAGATTAAAAGAATCTAATATTTTAAAATATTTCAAAGAAGTTTATGCTGGTGATAAAAATATTTTAAAACCTAATTTTGAAAGCTATCAGCTTAGTTGTGGCAATTATCAAAAAGAAGAGTGTGTTATAATAGGAGATAGTCTTGCTAAAGATTATTTGGGAGCAATAAAATTTGGAATGGACGCTATTTTATTTGATGAAACAAATAAATGCGACAGTTCCTATAAGAAAATAAGTAATTTAATTGAAATAAAAAAATATTTATAAGGAGGGTTTGTATGTCATTAAAAGCAGGAATTGTTGGACTTCCCAATGTTGGAAAATCAACTTTGTTTAATGCCATTACTAAAAAAAATATCTTAGCAGCCAACTACCCATTTGCAACAATTGATCCTAATTTAGGAGTAGTTACTGTTCCTGATTCTAGGCTGGGAGTATTAGAAAATATTTATTTGCCACCATCAGTAGTGCCAACCGCATTTGAATTTATTGATATAGCAGGTTTAGTAAAGGGCGCTTCTAAGGGAGAAGGTCTTGGCAATAAGTTTCTATCTCATATTAGAGAAGTAGATGCTGTTGTTGAAGTAGTCAGAGCATTTGATGATAAGAATATTATTCATGTTGAAAACTCAGTTGATCCTATTAGAGATATCGAAATTATTAATGTTGAGCTTATTTTAGCGGATTTAGAAATAATTGAAGGAAGAATCTCAAGATTAGAAAAGAAGGTGGCTTCTACTAAAGATAAGCAGGATGTGGCTGAATTTAATGCTTTGCAAAAAGGACAAGCAGCTTTAGAAAAAAACATTCCGCTACGTTTATTAGATTTTTCTGTAGAAGAAAAAGAGAGCCTTAAAGGATATAATTTCATCACTCTAAAACCAATTATTTATGTTGCTAATATTAGTGAGGATGATGTTAGCAATGAAAATAATATTTATGTCCATAAAATTAAGGAATATGCTTTGAAAGAAAATGCGGGTGTGGTGGTAATGTGTGCTAAAATAGAAAGTGAACTAGCGGAGCTTTCGGATAATGAAAAAAAAGATTTTTTAAAAGACTTGGGAATTGAATATAGCGGGCTAGATAAATTAATTTTTGCTACATATAATTTATTGGGATTACAAACATATTTTACAGCAGGGCCTAAAGAAGTTAGAGCATGGACTTTTAGAAAAGGAATGAATGCCAAAGAGTGCGCAGGAATTATCCATAGTGATTTTGAAAAGGGTTTTATTAAAGCTGAAATAATGAGTTTTATAGATTTAGAAACATATAAAGATGAAAAAACAGTTAAGGAAAAAGGTAAATTAAGATTAGAAGGAAAAGATTATCTAATGCAGGATGGAGACATCTGCTTATTTAGATTTAATGTATAAGGAGTGAAGTTATGTATTGTCAAAATTGTGGTAAAAAAATAGGAGAGGACGCAGATTATTGTTTAGGGTGTGGTAAAATGAAAGATAGTATTAAAACAGTTAGCAATGATGAAAATCCTTTTATTTGGGGATTGCTAGGTTTTTTTGTCCCAGTAGCAGGGTTAATTTTATATCTTGTTTGGAAACAGGAAAAACCTAAGAGTGCTAAAGCGGCAGGGATAGGAGCTTTAATTGGTTCAATAGGAATAATTTTAATTATTTTAATAATTATTATGATTCCATTTTTACTCTACACTAGTTATGCCAATGTTCAAGATAGTCATAAATGTGCAAGCGCCGTTTGTGGTGAATGTTATAGAGAAGAAACTACTTGCTCATACTTTGACAGTGAAAACGAAAAATTTCAAATAATTAAATGTCCTTGTGATGAAAATTAATGGACATAAATTCTTAAGTTTGCTATAATACAAAAGAGCGAAAAGCTCCTTGCTTATTTTTATAAGCCATTTTAGACCAAAAGGAGGTGGATTAATGAGTAAATATGAAATAATGTTTATCGTTAAAACCAGTACTGAGAGTGATAAAGTTACTCAAACTACTGATGAACTAAAAAGAGTATTTAAAAAAGATAAAATTGTTGAATTTAAAGACATGGGTCAAAGAAAACTAGCTTATCCAATTAATAAAGATCTAAGCGGATTTTACTATGTTTTAACAGTAGAAGCTGTAGTTAAGGAAATTAATGAATTTAAACATAAAGTTTCTATTAATGAAAATGTTTTAAGACATTTAATTATCAAGTTGGATAAGGAGTAATTATGAATAAAGTAATATTAATCGGAAGATTAACAAAAGATCCAGAATTAAGAACCACAGGTAGTGGTATTGCTAATGTAACATTTAGTTTAGCGGTTCAAAGAAATTTCACTAATCAAAAAGGTGAAAGAGAAGCTGACTTTATTAATT
>CAYTSB010000044.1:0-7612 GCA_964440405.1 uncultured Muribaculaceae bacterium | reverse complement strand
ATTATTTCATATATTCTTGTATATTTAACTCCTTCATATAAATATGTTACATATTGATCACCAGCTTCACTAAATACTACTGTATTATTTGTTTTGTCCAGTGTTCCACTGCTTGTTATTTTAGTTATCATGGATTCATCAAAATCTGCCGCTGGATTATTATTCTTATCATTGGCTGTTACTCCTACCATATAATTGTAAATTTGCCCGGGTACAGCATTTAATACCCTTGGCGGATCCAACTTTAAATAATTCCCCACCGTAAATGGATATGCTATTTCTAAAACAGCATCTTCATTTAAATAAATCCTTGCCTGCTGATATCCTTCGCCTTTATCTTTAATATTTATATTATCACGAGGATCGACAAGATTTTCTTCTTCAATTAATCCAGCTTCAATTAACTCACTTAGAAAAATTACTGCATGACCAGTTTCATTATATACTGCTTTTATAATATCTGTATTTTTTGATGCATAGGTATCAGCTGCACTTTTAACTCTGTTTACTATTCTTTCCCATTCACTATTTTTAGCATTTTCACTGACTTTATTGATACTTATGCCTACTGCCAGTCCTACTACTGCCAATATACCAATTGTTATCATCAGTTCTATTAGGGTAAATCCTTTTTTTCTTTGCATATCATTATTCACCTACCATAATTAAATATTACTAAAATTAATAATCTAAGTCAATCAAAAATGTATAACAAATATTGTTATACCTATCAAATTACTTACTTGTTTTTTTAGTTGGAGCTTTTTTTACTGTTGTTTTTGGTGCAACTTTCTTTGTTGTTTCTTTTTTTACTGCTGTTTTAGGAGCAACTTTCTTTGTTACTTCTTTTTTAACTGATTTTTCTTCCTTTTTAGCAGTCGCTTTTTTAGCTTTTTTATCAACTTCCAGTTTAACTTCAGTTTCAACTTCTTTGATAATTTCGGCCTTGGCTTCTTTAATAACTTCACCTTTTAAGCCTTTTTTTGCTAATTCCACTAATTTTTTAAACTCTTTTTCCTCAGCAATAGCCATTTCTGAAATCATTTTACGATTTATTTCAATTCCAGCTTTAGCTAGGCCATTCATAAATTTAGAGTAGCTGATGTTTTCTAAACGACATGCAGCATTAATTCTTATTATCCATAATTTTCTAAAATTTCTTTTATTTTGTTTACGATCGCGATAAGCATAAGCTCCACTATGAAATAGTTGTTCTTGAGCTGTTTTATATAAACGATGTTTACTTCCAAAATATCCTTTAGCTCTTTTTAAAACTTTTCTTCTTCTTGTCTTAGAAACAGTTCCGCCTTTAACTCTTGTCATATTTCACCTCTTAGATAACAGATTTTAATCTGCTTCTATCTCCTTTACTTAGTGTTCCCTTATTTTTTCTTTGTCTTACTTGCTTTCCGCTATCTTTATTGGTTTTATGATTACCACCAGATTTTTTATAACTAATAGTTCCACCTGGTCTTACTTTTAAAACTTTTTTTGTAGCTTTATGTGTTTTTTGCTTTGGCATAATTTTCTTTCCCTTCTATTTTTTTGGCGCTAATAACATACTCATGATGCGACCTTCTTGTTTAGAATTTACTTCAATTATTGAACAATCACTTAATTCATTAGCAAAACGGAGCAATACTTCTCTTCCAAGCTCTGGATGAGCCATTTGTCTTCCTTTAAACATAATACTTACTTTAATTTTATGTCCTTTTTTCAAGTATTCTTCAGCATTTTTTTTGCGCGTATTAAAGTCATGAATATCAATAGTTACTGAAAGTTTATATTCTTTAATATCTTTATTGGCTTCTCTTTGACGTTTTTGCTGTTCTTTTATTTTCTTTTGCTTTTCATAACGATAGCGATTATAATCAATTATTTTACCAACTGCCGGAGTACTATTCCCGCTCATTAAAACAAGATCTAATCCAGCATAATTTGCTAAAGTTAAAGCATCTTTAATATTTTTTAAACCCATTTGTTCGCCATTAGGTCCAACAACCATTAATTCACTCACTCTAATTTGTTCATTAACCGGTAAATCACCAGAATTTTTTGCTATGCTCACGCACCTCCATACAACTAAAAATTGGATACAGATGTATCCAACTTAAAAACCAATATTTGTTTTGGCATTTACCCATTACCATTAGCAATCAGGTGGATGTGGATACATCGCTTTCCTCTTTTTAATAACATTATGATTATATATAATATAATATGATTTGTCAATCATTTTTATTCGGAATTGCCAGACAAATCTATTTAAAGCATTAAATATTAATTCTTTTTTTGATAATAGGTTGGCTTTAGAGAATATGATTTTATTCCCTCTCCGCTATTTTTATTGAGTTGTTCACTTAAAACTGCTTTAGTATAATAAACTGCTTCTTCAAAAGAAACTTCATCTAAGAATTCTTTACTTTGTTTTGTTTTATCCCAAGAATCTTTATTTTGTGAAATAAATTCGCCATTTAAAGAGTTAATATTAACTTCACCAAGATTTGTACGACCTCTTTCTGTTAACATCCTAGCAAAGTAAATAGCTAGCTTTTCAGAATCATATTTTGATCCACCAACACTATGAATTTGATAAACATCATAAAAGTCTTTCATTCTCATCGATAAAGAATTTTGACTTATTCTCTCTGCTATAATGCATAATTTTTCAGCAAAATGTTCTTCCATAGATGGAGTATTAATATAATAAATTTGATCACCATTAAATATTGGCAATACCGGTTTATAGTTAGTCTCATATATAGATTCACTACCAGCTTTAATATCTATTTTTAATGGATGAACAATATTATCAAATAAAGCTTTACCTCTTAACTTAACAACATTATTAGAAGTGGGGTCAGCAATATCAGTAATTTTAAAACTTAAATCATCAGTTCCGGTTAAGCCATTATTCATAAATTTAATTACACTACTAGCTTCACCTCTAGTAATTAAGTCAATATCAGTAATTGGTCGAACTAGTTTTCCTAAATGGACATATTGAGAAAAAGATCCTTTTACCAGAAACATACCTCTATTTTCATTACAGAGTCTTTCTAAAAATATACGAGCAAAAAACATATTATAAATATGAGGAATATTTATATTTAATCTAAGTGCTTCCTTTTTTAAAAAATGTTTCAATTGGTTAGCATTTTTAAAATACATTTTCCTAGCTCCCTTTTTTTAATAGCAGTTATGATAGCATAAAAGTTGCTAAAAGTCAATTTAGCCATTAAATATATGGGTGTTTGACAATGCTTTTAATTTGATTTTTTGAATAAATTAATTTTTTAGCAGTTTTTAATAGCGCTTCATCAACAGTTTTTTGTGGTAAATAATAAATACCTAGAATTTTCTTTATTCTATCTTCAGATAAATATAATAATTTCTCTAAATTTTCGGTACTTCTAATATCGCTCATAGTACCATTTCTCTTTAGTCCTCTTAAAGGAATAAAACTATGATGAGGATCATTCCCCAATAAAGAAACTAAATATTCAACGAATTGATCATAACTTCTATTAACCATCTCTTGATTAAAAGATGCTTGATTCATAAACAGTTTGCCAGTTAATGGTTGTTTTCTTTCTAACTTAGAAAGTTGTTTATTAAATATATTAAACCCTAGTAAAATTGTTTTTGCTGGAACTGATATTACTTTTTCATTACTAATTTCCGCCTGTAGCATTTCATATAAGTCTTTTAAAGTTGTTTCACCATAAATTGCCAATATTTCTTCAGAAACAGGTAAAACTCTTGCTGGCAATTCACTTAACAATTCAGAATGATTTAAGTAACTTAAATCCGGATTAATTGGATAAGTTTTTCTTAGATAAATCTGATCTAATTGATCCTGAGGATAAAAATAATCTTCCGCCAGGTGAGAGTCAACCTCTCTAATAGCAAAGCGCTCAATTTTTTCTATGTCATCAGGCTCCGCTATTTGCTTAAAACTATATTCATAAAACTCACAAGCCTCGCCATTTACATGATCTCCATAGGTATTAAATGAATAATTTGAAGTAAAAAGATAAGTAGGAACTTCAGTTTGATTTAATAAACAATTAATTAAACCTTGTAACGTTTGTACTGCTCTATAATCATAATCTAGTTGCTCCATAAAAATAACTACTGAAGAATTTTTCATTGTAGATTTAATTTCTTCATATAAAGAATACAGATTGACAGTATCCATTTTAATTTCAAGATATTCAAGACTATTTAATTTTTTAGCTGCTTTTAAAGCTTGTTCATAATCCTCAATAAAGTCAGCATGTTTAATGGCTAATGAAGAATTTTTTAAAATCTGGTAAATTAAATATCCATTCACTAAAGCAACTAATTCAATAACCGGCAACATATTTCGATGAAAACGGCAAAAGCAGGAAATCGTATCTAGAACTATTTCATCAAAATCAACAACAATATTACTTGAATTTTTATTTAACTTTAAGTATTCTCTAACCTTTTCAAATTCACTATCTCGATAATTTATAAAAACAGCATTAGGTTTTTGCTGTTTATAAAAACTTCTTTCAATCAACACGGCAACAGCATCGTTTGTTTTTTTCATCAAAGCACTTCCTTTATTCAAATTTTCTTTTTATCACAATTTTTTTATTGTTGGAGTGAAAACTTAATTTCTTAACCATTCCAACAGGAGTATCGTTTAAAGTCTTATAATAACTTAAAATTCCTTAATTTGATCTTCCGCCTCCATTATAGATATTCTTTATTTACTAAAACCTACTCGTTCCCATTTCTTTTTAATCCCATCAATGCTAGAAAACTATGATCAGGATTATTAATTAAAAAAATCATTTTAACTAAAATTGCTGCAAGAAAATTTAAGTTATAATTACTTTTTATAAAATCTCCTATAAATGAGTTCTATATTACCTTAAATTAAAAAAAATAACAAGAGTTATCTTGTTATTTATTAATTACCTTATTTTTTATTTCTTCTTTCAACATATTCATGAATTCATCAAACTTAATTTCTTTACTTTCGTTGTCGTTATATTTACGATAGTTTACAGAATTGTTTTTTATTTCGTTGTCTCCTAAAACTAAAGTATAAGGTATTTTCTGCATTTGACTTTCTCTAATTTTATAGCCTAATTTTTCTTCTTTAGTATTTAATTCTACTCTAATATTATTTTCTTTTAAAATGCTTTCGATTTTTTTAGCATATTCTAGATGGGATTCTAAATTAACGGGAATAACATTTACTTGAACTGGAGCAATCCATAAAGGAAATGCCCCGGCAAAATGCTCGATTAAAACTGCGATAAATCTTTCTATTGCTCCAAATATTACGCGGTGGAGCATGATTGGTCTTTTTTTAGATCCATCTGAATCAACATAAGTTAAATCAAATCTTTCCGGAAGATTCATATCAAGCTGAATTGTTGCACATTGCCAGCTGCGACCTAATGAATCTTTGATATGAAAATCTAATTTAGGTCCATAAAATGCACCATCTCCGGGATTGATTTTAAAATCTCTTCCGGCTTCACGACAGGCATCTTCCAATATTGCTTCTGATTTATCCCATACTTTTATATCGCCAATATACTTTTTTTCAGGCCTGGTTGATAATTCAATTCTATAACTTAAATTAAAGACACTGTAAATACGATCTATAAATGCCATAAGTCTAACTATTTCACTTCTAATTTGATCCTCTTTCATAAAAATATGAGCATCATCTTGAGTAAATGTTCTTGCTCTAAAAAGTCCATTAAGAGCTCCACTTGCTTCATGGCGATGAACAAGTCCAAGTTCACCTATTCTTAGAGGAAACTCTTTATAAGAATGTAATTCATTTTTATATACAAGCATACCTCCAGGACAATTCATTGGTTTTATGGCAAATACTTTATCATCTATTTCAGATGTATACATATTATCTTTGTAATTATCCCAATGTCCTGAATACTCCCATAATTCTTTACTTAACATTATTGGAGTTTTAATAAACTGATAGCCTTCTTTAGTATGTTCTTCATACCAAAAATTTTCCAGTTCATTTCTTAAAATCATTCCTTTAGGCAACCAGAAAGGAAAACCAGGTCCATACTCACTAATCATAAATAATCCAAGTTCTTTACCGATTTTTTTATGATCTCGTTTTTTAGCTTCTTCTAAAAATTCTAAATGCTCTTTTAAATCTTCTTCATTTTCAAAGCAAATACCATAGACTCTTTGAAGCATTTTATTTTTAGCATCGCCTTTCCAATAGGCACCGCTTACCTTTAATAATTTAAAATATTTTAATGCCTTAACTGTATCAATATGAGGCCCACGACATAAATCAGTAAAATCTCCTTGAGTATAACAACTGATTACCGCATTATCTTCCATATTACCGATTAAATCCAATTTATATGGATCGTTTTTAAACTTTTCTAAAGCTTCATCTTTAGTTAATTCCTCACGATAGATCCTTTTACCATCTTTACTGATTTTTTTCATTTCATGTTCTATTTTTTCTAAATTTTCATCTTTTAAAACTTCTTCACCTAAATCAATATCATAGTAAAAACCCTCTTCAATTACTGGTCCTACCCAAAATAGTGCTTTTGGGTATAAGTGCTTTACCGCCTGAGCAAGTAAATGAGCACAACTGTGATTTAAAACATTTAGTTTTTCATCTTCTTTAATATTTTTCATTATAATTCCTTCTTTCTTAATTTTTCTTCGGCTATTTTGACATATAAACCTATTAACTTTTGCTTTAACAATCCTTTTTTCGCCATTAGTTGTTCATATTTAGTTTGGTTTTTATCATCTTTTAATAAACCTGTCAACTGCCAATCAATTTCTTTTATTTGATCTTTTAATTCCTTGATATAAGGGTCATCATTTTTCATTCGTTGAACCTAGACCTCCCATCCTTGTACTTTCTATTTCTTCTTCAGCAGAAACTGTTAAAAATTTTGTAAATATTCCTTGGGCAACAGATGAACCCTTAGCTATCTTAACTTCTTTATCCCCTTCATTTTGGATTTTAATAAAAAAATGTCCTTCATTTTCAGGATTATTATAGTAATCAGCATCAATTACTCCAACTTGGTTAACTAATCTAATATTATATTTAAATCCTAAAGAACTGCGATTCACTATTAAAAACACTTCATCACTTTCACATTTAACTTTAATTCCAGTAGGGATTGTTAAAAATTCCTTTGGTTTAATCGTATAATCAAAAAGACTAAATATATCATAACCAGCACTGAATTTAGTTTTTCTTTTAGGAAGAGAAAAACTATCATAAAGATTTTTATCATCACAAATGTCTTTTTTAAATTGTTCATAACTTATCTTTTCAAAATATCTTGCCATTAAATACTTCCTTTCAATAAAAAAGATGCTACCAAGGAGTGCTAAAGCACGGTACCATCCTAATTTTAACTCTTGATCTTTAACGGGATTAGCCGGAAATTATTAATTTCTCTAGAAAGTGGTAATTTATATATTTTATTATTAGTTTTCACCAGCCACTAACTCTCTTAAACTTAATATATAAACCTTATCTTTCATCAAAGATTTCTAATGTATTATATCATTTAAATATAGATTTGACAATAGTAATTACTAATTA
>CAYTSB010000043.1:828-7625 GCA_964440405.1 uncultured Muribaculaceae bacterium | reverse complement strand
AAGAAATTATAAAAGATTATAATGAAGAAAAATCTAAATCTGGAGAAGATGATAAGATTATAACTTATACAGATTATGTAGGACTAATAATGTCATCGGTAACAACAATTATTGATGTTGTAACAATTGGGCTAATTGGATTTGTAGGAGTATCTTTAGTTGTATCTAGTATTATGATATCAGTAATTACCTATATTAGTGTTCTTGAAAGAACTAAAGAAATAGGTGTATTAAGAGCAGTTGGAGCCAGTAAAAAAGACATATCAAGGGTATTTAATGCAGAAACATTTATTGAGGGATTAATCGCAGGCGTTTTAGGGATAAGTATAACTCTTTTAATTAATATTTTAATTAATATTTTAATTAATATCATAGTTAAAAATTATGCCAATGTATCAAATATAGCGCAACTTACATTTTATAATGCTTTTGCTTTAATTTTAATAAGTGTTTTCCTAACTGTTATTGCAGGCTTTATTCCGGCAAAAATGGCTAGTAAAAAAGATCCAGTCGAAGCATTAAGAAGCGAATAAATAATAAAAAAATATCATAAATTTATGATAGCAGCAGTTAATAATAATTAAATTTATAATATTCAAATAAAATAAAAAGAAAATTAAGATTTTCTTTTTTTTAAGCTATCTCTGATTTCAGTTAGGAGCATTACTTCTTCTGATTTTATTTCCTTTTTAATTTCTTTCTTTTCTTCTTTTTTCTTAAATTTATTTGTAAGTTTAACAATTAAGAAAATACAGAAAGCAACAATTATAAAATCTAAAACATTTTGAATAAATACACCATAGTTTATGCTAGCATCTCCGAGAGCTAAAGAGAACTTTGTAAAATCTATGCCTCCAGTGACTATTCCAAGCAACGGCATCAAAATATCACTAACTAATGAAGAGACTATTTTTCCAAAGGCTCCTCCGACGATAACTCCAATTGCTAAATCTAGTACATTCCCTTTTGATATAAATTCTTTGAATTCTTTTATCATATTTGCTTTTATTCCTCCTAAAATTATTCTACCATGATTTTTAGTTACTTACTACACCTTGAAGCATTTTTCTAACAGCAATATAAATATATGAGATTCTATACCAAGTAGCAAAGTCAACTATCCCTGTTACAGGAAGATTAAACACCTCTTGAAATTTTCTGATGCTTTGAATAGTATTGTCTTTATATTGTCCATCAGCAGGAATAATTTTAGGAATACCGGGATAGCTACCATTTATCGTATTAATCATTATTTGAATCTTTTGGACTGCTTCATTACATGAACCAGATCTTAAATTAAAACCAGGAAAAGAAGTGGGTAGACCATTAATTTTATCGGCATTAACAAGTGATAAATCATCAATATAATAATATTTTAATATTTGAGTTGCTGTATATCCCTTATCGGCTAAATCTTTCGCTCCCCATTGACTAAGCCAGCCAGGATTATTCGTCTTAATTCCATCGTTATATTGGGCCAAGAACGGAAAATTTTTATTAGGAAGCTGGATATGATATTTAAATATCTGATCAACTATATCAACTATAGTTTTAAAAATAGTTCTATTGTGAACATATACCTGATCATATTTAGGAGAAGAAGTTATTGTAAAGTTATAACCTTGTGATTTATACCATTCAGTATAAATTCTATTCATGGTAAAAGATAATATAGCATATATATTAGCTCTTATTGCTTCTTTTGGCCATGTACTGTATATTTCACCAGAAGCTACATTTTTAATGTAATCAATAAAAGAAACATAATAATTAGCGACATTAGTATCACTCGGAGCGCCACCGTGAACTATTATATATTCGGGTATTAATATCTGCGGTAAAACGCGGTCATTATTAACTGGGTTATTTCTTGTTACACTTTCTTCACTTTCCCATAGTGAATGAGGAGGTATGTTAATGACATTGGCTTTAAAAGCTTTAAGCATAGCACTGCTAATTGTTAAATAAATATTTTGAAGTGAAGTTTCACCCGAAAAAATTTGAACTCCATTTATAATGGTTGTTTCATAACCGGGCTTTGATACTGTAACTTCATATACTGAATAAGGTCTAACTTTGCTTTGAGGAGTTAATGAATAAATTTTTAAAGGAGCATCCAATTCAATTGTTTTAGTTTTACCATTTTCATCTGTAGTAAAACTTTCTTCATAATTATCGCCCCTAACTATTACTGTAGCATCGCTAATAGGAGTTACCTCATTATTTTCATAAACACTCACGATTAGATAGCCTTTTTCCATATTATCACCTCTAACACAATATATTCATATTTGGGTAAAATGTCACTATTTTTAAATTGTAAAATATAATGAAAATAGAAGAGGGATATTAATGAATGGATTTCACAAAAAAAATTATGGAATGTTATTTGAAAGAGCTGAATTAAAAGACACGCCAGTTTTGGATAGACCAACATTATCATCTGGTGATAGGGGAGAATATGTTGAATTACTCCAAACACAACTCAAGCAGTTAATGTTTTATGATGGTAATATTGATGGCGTTTTTGGAAATGATACATTATTAAGCGTTAAAGCCTTTCAAACCAATAATAAGTTAACAGCCGATGGCGTTGTTGGAAAAGATACATGGAGTGCTTTAATATATTTATATTCGCCTTTAGCAATATGTGAGCCTGGTGCTAACTATCACATTGTAGAAAAGGGAGATACTTTGTGGAGCATTGCTAGAATGCACAATACAACAGTAGAAGAATTAAAAAGGATAAACAACTTAACGAGTGATATATTATCAATCGGTCAAAAAATATTGTTATCAAGTGAAGCTACACCACCGACTACGAATGTTACTTACACAGTACAAAAAGGAGACACTTTGTGGAGTATTGCCAGAAGATTTAACACCACAGTTGATGTCATAAAGAGTTATAATAATTTAACAAGTGACTTATTAATTGTCGGACAACAGCTAATCATTCCTGGATCATCAGATATAATTATTTACACTGTTCAAAGAGGGGATACTTTATGGAGTATTGCTCAGAAACATGGTATGACAGTAGATGATATCAAGTCACTTAATAACTTAACAAGTAATTTAATAAGTATTGGTCAGCAGTTAAAGATAAGATCTAGTTAGATATTGCTGGCAAAAAAATCTTAATTTTATCAATAAATTTAATCGAAAAAGGATCACATTTATGAAAAAATTAAAGAATTTTTATTATAAAAAACTTCGTAAGAAGTTTTTAATTTATGTTTTCAAATTGGGAGTTATAAAGTTCAGCATAAAAGCCATTTTGTTTTAATAATGATTTATGAGTTCCCTGCTCAATTATATTTCCATTATTCATAACCAAGATTAAGTCAGCATTTTTAATGGTTGATAACCTATGAGCAATAATAAATGATGTTTTGCCTTCAGTTAATTTATCCATGGCTTTTTGAACTAATTCTTCGGTTCTGGTATCAACGCTGCTGGTTGCTTCATCTAGAATAAGTAGGGGAGAAGATTTAACCATTCCCCTTGCAATCGTAAGTAATTGTTTCTGACCAACTGATAAACTTTCAGAATTAGTTAGAACAGTATCATAACCATCTGGTAAAGTCTTGATAAAATGATCTAATTCAACTCTTTTGCAGGCATTTTCAATTTCTTTGTCAGTGACATTTTTTTTATTATATTTAATATTTTGCTTTATCGTATCATTAAATATCCAAGTGTCCTGTAGGACCATAACAAATAAATCATGAATATTTTCTCTTGTTAAATCTTTTAAAGAGATATTATCAATTTTTATATCACCGCTGTTAAGATCATAAAATTTCATTAAGAGGTTAACAATGGTGGTTTTTCCCGCTCCAGTTGGTCCAACAATGGCTATTTTTTGCCCAGCTTTTATTTTGGCACTAAAGTCTTTAATAATAATTTTCTCTTGATTATAACCAAATTTAACGTGTTCAAATGATACATTACCTTTAACATTTTTAATCTCTAGAGGTTTATTGTTTTTTTCTTCAGGCATTGCTTCCTCTTTTAAAAATTCAAATACTCTTTCAGAAGCTGCAGCAGTTGATTGTAGAACAGTAGTTGCTTGAGCAATCTGAGTTAGAGGTTGAGAGAATAATCTAATATAAATCATAAATGCAACAATAACACCAAAAGTAATATGTCCATTAATAACTAAAATAGCGCCGATAATACAAACTGCAACATATCCGAAATTACCGATAAAATTCATTATAGGATGCATTAAACCAGATAAAAATTGACTTTTACGGGAGCTTTCATATAATCGTTTATTAATTTTATTAAACTCTTTATTTGCTTTTTCAGTACCATTGTAAACTTTAACAATATTATGTCCGGTATATATTTCTTCAATATAACCATTAATATTGCCCAGTTCTTTTTGATAAGTATCAAAATATTTCTGAGACTTTTTAAGAATTAAAATCATTAAAGCAAATCCTGCTATAGTTGAAAAAATTGCAGTTAAAGCCAAGATATAATTAGTTACAAACATCATAACAATTGAACCAATTAAAAGAGTTATGCTACTAACAAGAGTTCCAATACTTTGATTAATTGACTGGCTAATAGTATCAATATCATTAGTAACTCTTGATAAAATGTCACCAATACTATTATTATCAAAATATTTAAGTGGTAATTCATTGATTTTATTTGAGATTTCATTTCTTAGTTTTTTAGAAAATTTATTAGTTACAGTAGCCATAATAAATCCCTGTAGATAATTAAATATAAAACTAAAGCTATAAAATAATACAAGAATTATAGCAATATCTTCTAATTTACTTAAATTAATCTTGGTCATAAACCCTTCAGCTATGATGTTAGTCATTTCTTTTAGTTTATTGGGTCCTAAAATTGATAGGACACTACTTAAAACAGCCAGAATTGTAGAAATTATAATAAGAGGCATAAAAGGCTTAATATATAAAATTAAGTTAGCAAATGCCTGTTTAACATTTTTAGCTTTTTCGGCTGTGGGTTTTGTCCCCAAAGGTTTTCTATTCATTAGCTAGTTCCTCCTTCGATAGTTGAGATAAAGCGATCTCTTGATATATTTTACATTTTTTCATAAGCTCATTATGACTACCCATACCAACACAATTACCATTATCTAAGACAATAATCTTGTCGGCATTTTTAATTGTTCCAATCCTTTGAGCTACGATTAAAATAGTAGTATCTTTAGTATGTTTTTTTAATTCTTTACGAAGATTATAATCAGTTTTATAATCTAAGGCACTGAAAGAATCATCAAAAATTAATACTTCAGGATCTTTAGCTATGGCTCTGGCAATGGATAACCTTTGTTTTTGACCACCACTGATATTAGTTCCATTTTGAGCAATATAAGAATCATATTTTTTAGTCGTTTTTTCAACAAAATCTTTTGCCTGTGCAATTTTAACGGCTTTTTTTATTTTAGCAAGTGATATTTTTTTATTGCCGTATCCAACATTTTCTTTAATAGAGCCTCTAAATAAAATCGCCTTTTGTGAAATATAGCCAATTTTATTATACAGGTATTCCAGATTGTAGTCTTTAATATTTATACCATCAAGCAATATTTCGCCATCAGAAACATCGTAAAATCTTGGAATTAAATTAATTAAAGTTGATTTACCACTACCGGTTGAGCCGATAAAAGCTACTGTTTCGCCAGTATTAATTTTAAAAGAGATATCTTTTAGCATATATTCTTCAGCATCTGGATATTTAAAGCAAACCTTTTTAAACTCAATAATACCTTTTAAATCATTAGAATTTTCTTTAATATCTCCATCTTTAATTTTGGCTTTAGTATCCAAAACTTCATTTATTCTTTTAGCGGCCACACTGGCTCTAGGATATAAAACAAAGATCATTATCAAAAACATAAAAGCAATTATAACTTGAATTGCATAGGAAGAAAATACTACTACATTGCTAAATAGTTCTATTTTGTTTAGCATACTCGCCTGATCAATTAGGTAAGCTCCGACCCAATAAATAGATAAAGTAATTCCAGCCATTATCAGTGACATGAAAGGATTTAAAAAAGCCATTGCTCTTTGAGTAAACATTTGCGTATCAGTAAGCTCTTGATTAGCATTACTAAATTTATTCTTTTGAAAATCCTCGGCATTAAAAGCTCTGATGACTCTGATTCCAGTTAAATTCTCTCTAGTGACATTTGTTAAATTATCTGTAAGAACCTGCATTTTTTTAAATTTTGGCATTACCAGCAATATTAAAACAATTATAACTAATGTTATAGCAAAGACCCCGCAAGCAGTAATTAAAGTAAATTCAAATCCTTTATTACTTATTTTCTGAAGAGCCCAGATGGCCATTATAGGTGCTTTAATAATCATTTGTAAACCCATTACAATTAAAAATTGAACTTGATTAATATCGTTTGTTGTTCTTGTTATTAAACTGCTTATAGAAAATTTCTTGATCTCTTCCATTGAAAATTCTTCAACTTTTTTAAATACTTTTTCTCTTACTCTTTGAGTAAAACTGGCAGCAATATTAGCAACGGCATAACCAACTATAAAAGCTCCAATTAAACTGCCAAAAGCGCATAATAGCATTTTGGAACCTTCTTTTAAGATGCCTTTTATTCCATTATTGCCATTTTGGATTAAAGCGGTAATTTTTGACATATAATCAGGTAATTTTAAATCTAACCAAACCTGACTAACAATTAAAATAATAATAAATAGTATTAAAATAATGTCTCTCTTTTTTAAATTTTTAAGTAGTTTTATCATGTTTCCTCCATTTAAATCTATTTAAGC
>CAYTSB010000043.1:0-818 GCA_964440405.1 uncultured Muribaculaceae bacterium | reverse complement strand
TTTAAGCTAAATATATTATAATACTAATGTTAGCTTTTAGGGTAATATAAATTCTTGTTTTAAAAGAAAAATAGTGATATATTTTATTCATGCAGATATAGTTTAATGGTAGAACATAAGCTTCCCAAGCTTAGAATGGGAGTTCGATTCTCCTTATCTGCTCCAATTGAATACAACTTACGAACCTATTATGGTGTCGTAAGTTTTTTAATGTCTAAAATCTAACCCTCTGTTAGCTTGGAAGACATATATAGATGTTCTCTTTCTAGGAAGGAGGACATTTTTTAATGCTTAATTTTAAAACAATAGAAATATTAAAACCTAACTCAAGTATTATTGATATTATTAAATGTTATGACTATAAAACTAAAAATGGCAAAGTTAAAATTCTTGAGCATACAAATTTAAAGTTTATTGACCCTACTGAATATTTAATATCATCACCAATAAAACTTACTATTTATGAGTATAAAATTAATGAAATATCTAATAAACATTTCTATGTGAAAGAACATAATGATAAGTATACTTTACAGGAAATGTGTAAAATTTTAAAGAAATTGTAATTTCACACTTAACTTTTTGCTTATAAAGTGCCAAACGAGTGAGAGGATAACTTCTCTCAAATATAAAAGAAAGGAGATGATTTTGTGAGATGTGGAGTTTATGTTAGAGTTTCAACTGATGATCAAAAAGATAATGGATATTCTATTGATTCACAACTTAGAATGATTAAAGAATATTGTGAAAAGAAAAACTATGACTGGATTGTCAACACTAAATTGTACAAATTAAATGAGAACACAATTGATTTTTGA
>CAYTSB010000042.1:0-7799 GCA_964440405.1 uncultured Muribaculaceae bacterium | reverse complement strand
TCTTTTAATTTTTCTAAACTTAATTCATCTATATTAGTTTGTTCTATTTTACCAGTTTCAACTAATTCATCAATTTGCTCTTTAGTTAAAGTCTCGTATTTTATCAAAGCGTCGCTAATAAGCATTACTAAGTCTTCATTTGCTTTTAAGACTTTTTGGGCTTTTTTATAGCACTCATCAATTATCTTTCTAATTTCATTATCTATTTCTAGAGCAACTTGGTCAGAAAAATTTCTTGCTTTAGCATAGTCTCTTCCTAAGAAAACACCTTCACTTTTTGATTCTAATTGGATAGGGCCGAGATCACTCATTCCATATTCAGTAACCATGCTCCTAGCAATAGAAGTGGCTTTTTTAAAATCATCGCTAGCCCCAGTTGTAATTTCACCAATAAATATTTCTTCACTAACACGACCACTTAATAATCCAGTGATACCTGCCAATAATTCATTTTTAGTCATGATAGCTAGTTTTTCTTCTTTAGGAAGCATCATGGTATATCCACCAGCATACCCTCTTGGAATAATGGTTATTTTATGAACTTCATTGGCATCTTCTAATTTTAAGCCAACAACTGCATGTCCCGCTTCATGAATACTGACTAATTTCTTTTCTTTATCAGTTATTTTTCTACTTGTTTTAGCAGGTCCTAATAAAACACGATCTGTTGCTTCATCTATTTCATCCATAGTGATTTCTGATTTGTTTCTTCTTACTGCTAAAAGCGCCGATTCATTAAGTAGGTTTTCCAAGTCAGCACCACTAAATCCCGGAGTTCTGCTTGCAACATTTTTTAAATTAACTTTAGTATTAAATATTTTGTTTTTTGCATGAACTTCTAATATTTGTTCTCTTTCTTTTGAATCTGGTAAATTAACTGTTACCTGACGGTCAAATCTTCCCGGACGAAGTAAAGCCGGATCCAAAACATCAGGGCGGTTAGTTGCTGCAATAATAATGATTCCCTCGTTTGTTCCAAAACCATCCATCTCGGTTAATAATTGATTTAAAGTTTGTTCTCTTTCGTCATGCCCACCACCTAAACCAGTTCCTCTTTGACGGCCAACAGCATCTATTTCATCAATAAATATTAAACATGGTGCAGTTTGTTTTGCTTGTTTAAACATGTCTCTAACACGACTTGCTCCAACACCAACAAACAATTCAACAAAATCCGATCCACTAATATAGTAAAATGGTACATTTGCTTCGCCAGCAACCGCTCTAGCAAGTAAAGTCTTTCCTGTTCCGGGAGGACCAACCAATAAAACTCCCTTAGGAATTCTGGCTCCTAGTTTTTGGAATTTTTTAGGATTCTTTAAAAAATCAATTAATTCCTCTACTTCTTCTTTTTCCTCTTTCAAACCAGCAACATCGGTAAATTTTACTTTACTACCCTCTTCATTAAGTTTGGCTTTGCTTCTACCAAAGTCCATAGATTTATTATTACCACCTGAAACCTTAGTAAATAACCAAAAAGTTGCTAATACTAATAACACAATTGGAATGATGTTAATAAGAATACTAATAATGGAGTTGTTTTCCGGATTAGTCTCTGTATTGACTTGAAATCCTTGGTTATCAGCATAAATCAAGATTTTTTCCATAACTTTTTCTGACAAGGGGACAACTGATTTAAAATATTCTGTTTCTTTATAATCTTTTAATTTTCCTTCAATAACATAAACTGCCGCATTAGTTCTTTCGGTAACTGTTATTTCACTTACCTCTCCCAAACTCATTTCGGTAATTAATTCATTATAGCTAAGTTCATTGACTTTAATTTTAGTTAAATTAAAGAAATATAAGGTTCCTATTATAACTAAAGTTAGAATTATATAAGGAAATAAAACTTTTATTGTATTTGTATTTTTTTTCATATTACTCTCCTCTTTTTTGATACTTCAGTATTATATCATACTTTTCATTTTTTTCTTTATCAAATTTTGACTTTTTTAGGCCAGGTAACCAAACTATTCTATTTTGAGCGTCACAAACAACTGGCCAAGTTTTTCTTAATGGCAATTCTACTTTAGAATCAATAAAAATATCATTGATCTTTTTGCTGCCTTTTAATTTTTTTACTTCCATTTTATCGCCAGGTTTTCTATTTCTCACATATAAAGGTAGAGTTACTTCGCTAAAACTTAATCTGACAACATAATTGCTTTTTTCATCACTTTCTTCTAATAAAGAAATTTTCATGTCATTAGGCAATGAAACTTCACTATTGATTTCTATTTCATAATCTTTAATTTTTTCATTATGTATTTTAAAATTTAGTTTTCCATAATTTTTTCTAACTACCAAATTATTCGGTAAATGTAATTCTCCACTGTCTTTTTTGCTCTTAATTAAATCAAGAATAACTGAAGTGTGAATATCAGTAATTAAAATTAAGTCATCATGATAAATAGATTCTAATATATATTCTATAACTTTTGTTTGAATTAATTCATCTAATTTATTAAATAATGCTAAATCCAAATTGTTTTTGACATACATTTTTTTAATATGCTTTAAAGTGATTTTATTAATATAATCACTGTATTTAATCAAAGTATTACTAAATTTCAAGTATTTCTTATGAATATCTTTATCCTCATTTTTAAGAAAGTTTAAGACATGATGGCGGTATCTATTTCTAGTATGAATGTCTTCTAGATTAGTTTTATCAATAGCATATAAAATATGATGGAGATCATTATATTCTTCGATTTTTTTCTTAGTTGTTGTAATAAGCGGCCTAATTAATTTATAATCTTTCTTTACTACTTCTTTTTTAAATCCTGCGTAGCCGCTCAAAATAGATCCTCTTCCAATGCGCATTAAAATTGTTTCTATTAAATCATCGCCATGATGGGCTGTCATTAAATAATTGGCGTGGTATTTTCTGATAATGTTTTCAAAATAATTATATCTGATATTACGAGCTTCATTTTCAAAGTTATCATCACTATATTCTTCAATTGTCATTGTTTCAAAAGCAACTTGATTTTCGTTACAGTAATCTTTAACAAAAATTGCTTCATTCTTACTTTCTACTCTAACATTATGATTAACATGGGCTGCAATTAAATTAAGCCTTTTTCCTTTTCTTACTTCTAAAAGCAAATAAAGAAGGCACATTGAATCAGGCCCACCTGACAAAGCAACCACAATAGTATCATCATCTTTTAATATTTGATTTAAATATTTTAATTCTTCAATCATAATTATTCCTTCTTCGTATCATATTTTATCAAATATTTTAAAATATTCAATATTATGAAGCATAATTGTCAAAGTAGCCTTGAATGTATACGACCGGAGTTCCTTTATCACCACTACCACTGGTAAGATCACATAAAGAGCCAATTAGATCTGTTAATTGCCTTGGAGTTGTTCCTTGAGTTGCCATCTGGCCCTTTAAATCTTGATCCTTCGTTTTTATTTCATTAATAATTGCTTCTTTTAATTCTTCGCCTTTTAAATCCGAATATTTATTATCTGAAAAATATTTTAATTTTAATTCATTAGGAGTGCCTTCCAGACCTTTAGTATATGCCGGTGAGACAACTGGATCAGCAAGCTCCCAAATTTGACCTACTGGATCTTTAAATGCACCATCACCATAAACTAATACTTCAATAGTTTTGCCAGTAACTTCTTTTAATCTTTTTTGAATATCTTGAACTAATTTATCGCCATTTTCAGGAAACAATTTAACTTTTTCTTCAGTGGCTTTATTTGATCCTAACAATCCATACTTTGAATTATAGCCACTTCCATTAATACTTTTAGTTAAAATGTCATCAGTACCATAAACATTTTCAGTATAGTTCCTATATAATTTTTTTAGCTTCATTCGGCTATGGACCGAAGAAATCAAAATATTTTTAGTATATTTTAATATTTCTAAAGGATCATTAGCAAAGATAAAATCTATTTTACAATTTTCATTATTTACTAATTCTTGAAAATAATCTATATAATTAATCCCTGTAAATTGGTGTTTAATTTGACCAAATAATTCATTGTATTTATGTCCATTAAATACATCCAAATTTGGATTAATATTATATTTTTCAAGTAATTCTTCATCAAATAAAGCATTACCAACTTCATCTCGTGGATAGCTAAATTGTAAATAAATTTGTTTTGATGCTCTTGCTACTCCTTTTAATATAAGGGCATAACGATTTCTACTTACTGGAGCTGGGAAAACAATTCCAACTTCACCTTCAGGAAATTTATTTTTTATATCTGTTGCAATGTCATCTATAGTTGCATAGTTTCCCACACTAATACTGACAACTGCTTCTGTAATGCCGACAACATCTCGATCTCTAAATTCAAAGCCTTCGCTTTCGCTTGCTTTTAATAATGAATCAACAACTATTGTTACTAAATCATCGTTTTCTTTAATAATTGGAGTTCTAATACCTCTAACTACTGTTCCAACATTTCTCATAAATTCACTTCCTATCTTAATTATAACAAAAGTACGTTTCCAATAAAAGAAAAAACATGTTTTAAAAATATGTTTTACAGTTTTTTCTAAGCTGTCAAACATCTATATCCATCTGCAAAATTTTTAAAACTTAAACATTGATTTTAATTTTTTAAATGCTACAATTAAATTAGACATTCAGAGGAGGTATTTATGAATGGGGAGTTAAAATTAATTGTTCATGATGGTTGTGCTGATCTTGGTAAAAAAATTGAAATGCATTTACAAACGCTTAGAAAGGATAAAAATTCATTTGTTGTACCGGTTAAAATTCCTAGATTTAGTAATGGTGAAGGTAAAGCTGTTCTAGAAGATTCTGTTCGAGGTAAAGATTTATTTATTATTACTGATATCGGAAATTATAGTTTAACTTATAAAATGAATACACTTGTTAATCACTATAGCCCTGATGATTATTATATGGATACTGTTAGAATTGTAGCTGCTGCTAAAGGGCACACTAATAGAACCAACATCGTTATGCCGTTTCTATACGAAACAAGGCAGCATCGCAGAAAAGGGCGAGAATCACTGGATTGTGCCATTGCTTTAAAGGAATTGCATGAGTTTTTGGGAGTTCATACTATAATTACAGTTGATGTTCATGATCCTGATATTTGTAACGCCTTACCACTTAGTCCCTTTGAAAACATTTATCCAACGGGAACTATAATTAAAGATTTTGTCAAAAAAGAAAGTAAAAAAATTGATTTTAAAAATTTAATAATTATAAGTCCTGATGCCGGAGCTATTCAAAGAGCAAATTTTTATGCCAATGTTTTTCAAGCTGAATTAGGAATATTCACTAAATTTAGAGATTATACCGAAGTTGTTAATGGGCGAAATAAAATTACATCACATCGTTATTCTGGACCAAATGTTGAGGGTAAAGATACAATTGTTGTTGATGACATGATTGCTTCTGGAGAATCAATACTTGATGTTGCCTATCAATTAAAGGAAAGAAAAGCAAAAAACATTTATTTAATCGCGACTTTTCCTTTGTTAACTAATGGAATAGAAAAAATTAAAGAAGCCTATAAAAATAAGTTATTTACCAAAATTTATACCACTAATTTAACATATTTGTCAGAAGAATATAAAAATGAGCCTTGGCTTGAAATCGTTGATTGTTCTTTAGCTATCGCTAAAGTTATTAATGCAATAAATTTAAATCAACCAATTTCCGAATTATTGGATGATAAAAAAGAAATAGCTAAAAATGTTGAAACAATGATCAAATAGTCATTGTTTTTTATTTAATCTTTTTTATTTTTTGATTTTGATTTAATACTTCAAATGAATCAGTTACAGCAATAAAAGCATTTCTATCAATTTTTTTAATATCATTTTTTAAGTTACTATATTTTTTGCTATCAATTACAGTCATCAAAATTTGTTGAGTGTTTTCGTTATAGCCACCAACACTATTAATTATTGTTATATCATTTTTTAAGTTTTTTATTAAATGTTCTTTAATTTCTTTTTCTTTAGAAGTAACAATAAAGCAGGTTTTAGTCGTGCTTATTCCAATCATCATTTTATTACAAATAATAGTCATCGTTGTTAAAACAATTAAAGAAAGGATCATTTTTTCAAAGCCAAATACTAAACCACCACTTAAAATAACTAAGCCTTCTCCAATAGCAGTAGCTGTACCTAAAGGTATTTTAAAATATTTATGAATTATTCGATTAGTTATATCAGTTCCAGCCGCTCCAAAGCCATCCTTATATGTTAAAGCACAAGCTAGTCCGGCTAAAGCACCACCAATGATGGCCATTGCTAATAAGTTAGTATTACTAAGATCTATAAAGCTTAACGGCTTAGCTGTTAAGTTTATGAATATTGGAAACAGAATACCTCCTAAAATTGTTTTTCGAGTATAATCTTTACCCAGAGCAAAATAGCTAATTATTATTAGAACAGTATTAGCAGCTAAAATAAATATTGTAGGATCTATGCCTAGCAATTTGTTCAAAACAATAGAAAGACCACTTACGCCATAAGCAGCCAAATTGTTTGACAAAAAAAACAAATTGAAGGCAGTGGCATTTAACAATACTCCTAACATAAAAATTAAATATTTTTTAATATTTGTCTTTTTCATTTCTTAAACCAACTATCATAAAATTTTTAATATCACCATTCAAAACTTTAAAAGCATCTGTTTCTTCATATAAACTTCTTGCATCTTTTACAAGTGTATATGGCTCTAAAGTATAGCTTCTAATTTGACTACCAAAATTAATACTAATATTATCTCCTTTTATTTCTTTTAAAATGTTTTCTTGCTTTTGAATTTCTAATCCATATAGCTTGTTTTTTAATATTTCCAAAGCTTTTTCTTTGTTTTTTAACTGGCTTCTTTCATTTTGGCAAGTAACAACAATCTTGGTTGGCAAGTGCGTAATTCTAACTGCCGAATCTGTAGTATTAACACTTTGTCCACCAGCACCGCTACTATGGAAAACATCAACCTTTAAGTCTACTTCTTTTATCTCAACACTAGTTGTATCTTCAAATTCAGGAGTAATCATTACTGAAGCAAATGAAGTATGCCTTCTTTTATTAGAATCAAATGGAGATATTCTAATTAAGCGATGAACACCTTTTTCATTTTTAAAATAACCGTAAGCATATTCACCGCTTATCAAAACTAAAATGTTTTTAATTCCAGCTTCTTCGCCTTTTTGTTCATCAATAATTTCAAATTTAAAATCATTTTTTTCACTAAATTTTTGGTACATTCTTTTTAGCATATCAGCCCAGTCACAAGATTCGGTGCCACCTGCCCCCGGATGAATTTCTAAATAACAGTTCAAATTATCATAAGGCTCATTAAATAATGATCTTATTTCTAAAGCCTTAACATTTTCTTTTAAAAACATTATTTCTTTTACTATTTCATTTATAATAGAATTATCATTTAAATCAATCAATTCTTGAATGTTTTTTAAAGATTTATTTATTTCTTCATACTCTTTAATACTTTTCTTTAAAGAAGATAATTCCTGATTAATTTTATTTGCTTTAATAATATCGTTCCAAAAATCAATTGCTTGAATTTGATTTTCTAATTCTGCAATCCTTTTAGTTTTAACTTCTAGGTCAAAGTGACCTCCCAATACTAATTAACTTTTCTTCTAATTGGTCTATTAATGCTAATAATTCTTTTTTTTCCATTAAAGCACCTACTTTTTTTAATTATAGCGAGATATTAAAAAAATAGCAATTTTATTTTGCTATTTTACATAATTAGTTATTATTTCCCGCAGCAGTGTTTATACTTTTTACCACTACCACA
>CAYTSB010000041.1:1553-7885 GCA_964440405.1 uncultured Muribaculaceae bacterium | reverse complement strand
AGATTAATTTAAGCTCGACGAGACTCTATTTCAGCCATCTTTTCAATAATTTCTGATGCATTTTCTTTATTCATTTCAGTATAGCCAAGTTCTTTTAAAGCTTGAATTTTAATTGTATTTAACTGTTGAGTACGAGTTAATCTTTCTTCTTTACGATGTTCTATCTCTTGAACAAATCTTTTGTGACTATCTATCAGTCTACTTTTACTAGTTCCCCCACTGTTATATAGATTTAAAGCTGAATAGAGAATTCCTTCAAAAATAAATTGCTTATCCTCATCAAATTTAAAGTCATTAGGACTAGTAAATCCAGTTGCTTTAGACATATATCCAAAGATAAATTTAATCTCTGGAACATTATCAAAAGATTGTAGTAAATGATATAAATAGGTAAAAGCATAAAAATTTTGATGACGATTAACATCATCTAAAAACTTTTCTTTAATAATATATATTATATCAGCTATTAATGATTGTTCTTCTTTTTTTAAACCTTTAAAATCAAAATAGTTATCTAGATCACTAGTATCTTTAACTCCCTGATTTAGCCTACTTTCTACTTCCATTAAATAGTCAGTATTAACTTTAATGGCATTAATTGTTTCTTCATCACCATCAGAAATATTAAGTAATTTAAATAGTAACAGTTTCTTTTCCTTCGGCCATTTATTAACACTGTCCATTTCTAAATAATTATATACCATTTGTCTGGAAACCCCTAAATACTTAGCTAATCTAACTTTAGAAATTCCTAGTTCTTGTAATAGTTCGTTTAACTTCTCCACCTTTTACACTCACCTTCTATTTTACACTTATATTATACTTTACTTAACACTTTTTTGTCAACAGAAAGTGTTAAATATACCATAATTTCTGATCGTTTTTATATATTTCTTTAATAATCCCACTACCCAGACACTCTTCTCCTAAATATAAAACACAGGCTTGTCCGGGAGTAACCGCCTTAGCTAAGCCAGGATATTTTACTAGTATTTGATTGTTTTCTAAATATTCCAAAGTAACTGAATGATCTTCACCACGATAACGAAATTTAGCAGTACAAAAAGTTGGTTTAGTAGCACTAATAAAATTAACATTATCAATTAGACAGGCATCACTATATAAATAAAAATTGTCCTCTTTAAAAGCAACATATAAAATATTCTTTTTGACATCTTTACCAACAACAAAATGCTTGTTAACATTACCACTAAGACCAACATTTCTTCTTTGCCCAATAGTATAATTCATTAAGCCATTGTGTTTACCAACAACTTCTTTGGTTTGAATATCAATAATATTCCCCGGATTAGACTTTAAATAGTTTTTTAAAAATTGCTGATAATTTCTTTCCCCAATAAAACAAATTCCTGTAGAATCTTTCTTCTGAGCAATATTTAAACCTATTTCTGATGCTATTTCTCTAACTTCTTTTTTAGTTAACTCCCCTACCGGAAACAAAACATTTTGTAACTGGTTAGAAGAAAGCTGAGCAAGAAAGTAAGTCTGGTCCTTATTATTATCAATGCCCCTTAATAAGCGATTTTTATCTATTCTGGCATAATGTCCGGTAGCAATGTAATCTGCTCCATATTTTTTAGCTTCTTTAATAAATGAATCAAACTTAATATATTTATTACACATTAAATCAGGATTAGGAGTTCTACCTAATTCTAATTCTTTTAAAAAGTAACTAAAAACATAATCCCAGTATTCTTTAACAAAATCAACTCGATATAATGGAATATCTAACAGTTTAGCAGCCTCTTTAGCATCGTTGTAATCGACTTCCTGAGGACAGATATTATTATTTAAATTAGGATTACCTAAAATATCGTTGTTAATAGATGAATCCCAATTGCGCATAAAGAGGCCTATCACTTCATAGCCTGCCTTTTTCAAAAGATAAGCAGCAACTGCTGAATCTACTCCACCACTAAGACCAACTACAACTTTTTCTTTCATCTTTTCACCTGTTTAACTAATATTTTTATCTATATTTATCATAACATATATCCTGATAAAAACAAAAGTTTTTCAAATGATTGTTAAATTAGAAAAGTTAATACATTAAGAATCTTACTGCCAATAAAATAAATTAAAATATCATTAGCTAAAGAAACTGTTATTATTATTAAATATCTGGGAATATTAATTCTAATTAAATTGTTAATTGTTTCATCACTTTTTAAAACAAATGATTTAACTATTTTTTTAGTTGTTTTTATGCTATTTAAGGCCATATAATTTAAAACGACTAAATATACTAGTTTGTTAATTAAAATGAAGAATAGACTGAATATCATACCTTTAACGCCATGATTAGCAGTAAATATTGCTATTAGAAATCCTAAAGACATTGCTTCATAAAAAAGATAAAATAAAATAAGAGGTATGCCCACAACAATAAATCCCACTAAAAAGATAAGAGTAAGTACTAAAAAATGAAATAAAATATTGTTTTTAGAATTATTAATTACTGATTTAATATTAATTAACTCATTGGTAATAACTATTTTTATGCCTTTACTTTGTAGGAGATAATAAATAATACCTAAAATAATTCCTACCAAGATAAAACTTAAAATAAAAATAACCAGTTTCTTATTGAATTTAATGCTTGTCCTTAAGTAATTCATCTTATCACCTAAATAAATATATTTACAAGAGTTTGATTTTATGATAAATTTATTAAGTAGAGGTGACTTAAATGAGTAAAAAGACAATAAAAATTATAACTTGGATCCTATTAATAATTATGATTTTGGGAACCATTTCAACTTTAGCAATATATTTTATTAAATAGTAAATTAAAAGCCACATTAGTGGCTTTTTAATTGTTTTCTCCTTCTTCTAGCATTGTTGTTATAAATATCCCATAACCCGATTCAACATTATCAACAATAACATGAGTTACAGCTCCAATTATTTTATTGTTCTGAATAATTGGACTACCGCTCATTCCCTGAACAATACCGCCAGCTTTATTTAATAATTTTTGATCAGTAATCTTAAAAGTCAGATTTTTAATAGCGGCATTATAATCAATGTTGGTTATATTGATTACATATTCTTCTATTTTATATCTGCTTAAAACTGTTTTAATTACTGCTTTACCGGTTTTTATTTCATCCGGTTTCCCTACTTCAATCAAATCAGTATCTGGTAAATCATTATTATAAGTTCCAAATATTCCATATGGAGTATTTTTTATTATATTACCATATTTAACATTATAATAGAATTTAGCATTTTTACCACCTGGAGAACCATTAACACTACGAGTAATTCCCGTAATCATACTTTTAAAAATAAGACCGGTTTTTACTTCAATTCGTTCATTAATGTTTGATTCAATTACTTCATGACCTAAAGCACCATAAATCAAGGTTTCAGGATCAATATAAGTAAGAGTTCCTATTCCAGTTAGATTATCTTTAACATACAAACCAGTTTTATAAATACCATTTATTTTTGTTAAACTAAGAGTAATATTTTCTATAGAGTTTTTTCTTTTAATTGTTAATTTAACTTTATTATCTGTAATTGTTTCATCAATAGTTTTAATTAAAGTATCAATGTCATTAGTTTCAATATCATTTACTTTAATGATTCTATCCCCTACTTTTAAACTGGGTGTTCCCCAGTTATATTGACCATTAACTTTATAAAATCCAATAATAATTATTCCATCACTATTAATTTCAATTCCCAAATTTTCACCACCGGGAATAATATATTCTGAATATGCTAGAATATTCAAAGGAAATATTAATAATAATAGCATTATAAAAATTTTATTTAACTTTTTGTGCATATAAATCACCATTATTATTATGGCTTAATTAGAATAAAATAAAAAGACAATAAATGGTATTGTCTTTTTATTTACCAAATTTTACCAGTTTCATTCATTTAGTTTAAATTCTTCTAAATTGCCAGATTCGAGTAAGATGCTATTAACCTGTTTCGTTGCTTCACTAAGTTTATCACCGCATTCTTTAGCTAAAGCCATCGCTTTAGTATACTTTTCAATTGAGGAATCCAGGCTAACATTACCATTTTCTAAATCTTTAACTAAAATTTCTAATTCTTGAAAATTTTCTTCAAAAGTTTTAGGTTTTTTTTCCATTATAATCTCTCCTTCACTATTACTTTTAATTTACCTTTAAATAATTTAATAGTCATTTCATCATTAATTTCTACTTCTTCACTATCTTTAATAATTTTAGCATTCATACTAACAACACTATAACCTTTTTCTAAAATCCCTAAAGGATTTAATAGTTTTAATTTATGTAATAAGATTTTAAACTCATATTGTTTAGTTTTATTTAAATTAAAGATAAGATTATTAGCTCTTTCAATCGTTGTTATTAATTTTTGCTCTTTTATTTCATACATTGCCATTGGATTTTGCAATATATAAGAAGATTCAATGTTATTTAATCTAGTTAGATAACTGGTTAAATTATTTTTAATGGATTTGGCTATTCTAATTTTTAACTGATTTAAATAAATATTTAAATCATTAAGATTGGGTACTGCCATTTCTGCTGCTCCAGTTGGAGTAGGTGCTCTTAAATCAGCCACAAAGTCACTAATCGTATAATCAACATCATGACCCACCGCACTAATAATAGGTATTTTAGAGTTATAAATAGCTCTTGCCACAATCTCTTCGTTAAAAGCCCATAAATCTTCAATTGATCCCCCGCCTCTACCTAAAATAATTAAATCTAAAGGATAGGTATTAGCAGTTTTAATCTGTTTAACAATATTTTCTTTAGCTCCATCACCTTGAACCAAGGAAGGAAATAAAATGGTCTCGCATAAAGGAAATCTTCGTTCCAGGGTGCTTAAAATATCCTTAATGGCTGCTCCACTACTAGCTGTAATAATTCCAATCTTAGTTGGAAATTTAGGTAATGGCTTTTTATGTTTTTCATCAAATAAGCCTTCTAAACTTAGAGTTTTCTTTAATTCTTCAAATTTCAAATATAAATTACCTAATCCGTCCTCTTCCATTTTATCAATATAGATTTGATAATTGCCAGTTGCCGGATAAACACTTATTCTCCCTTCGACTAAAACATTCATGCCATCTTTAGGAATAAAACTTAAATTCTTAGCATTGAATTCAAACATTACGGCATTGATTTTACTATTTAGATCTTTTAAAGAGAAATATAAATGACCTCGGCCATGGGCTTTAAAGTTAGATATTTCACCTTTTAAATAAATATGTCTTAAAAAAGGTTCATTATCTAATAAATCTTTTAAATAGTTATTTAATTCAGTTACTAAAATATAATTATTTTTCATAATCCTTCATTACCCTATCTAAAGAAGCATTAATCATTTTACGAATTTTATCATCACTGTATTTTTTAGCTAAATTAATTGCTTCATTAATAACTACTATTTGAGGAGTATCAGTATAAACAAGCTCATAAATAGCCATTCTTAAAATAGATGCTCCAGTTTCTTCAATTCTATTAATATCCCAATTTTTTAAATACTTGTTAGCAAGTTCATCTAGTTTATTGTATTCGGTAACTACTCCATAAACTATCTCTTTAACAAACTCACTATCTATTTCTAAATTATCTTTAATTAAATCTTCAATATTATAAGGAATATCGTTTTTTTTCATAATTTCTATTTGATATAAAATAATCATACATTTTTCTCTTAGTTCACTTCTACTTTTAACCATACAATTCACCTTTTTAATTATATCATGTAATATTAAAAAATAACTAAAATCTTTTAGTTATTCTATAATCCAAGGATCTGTTATTGAACCACTACCACTACTAATGACGACATTTGATTTCAGACTAATTACAGGTCTTACCCCGCCTGAAGCATAATAATAATTAGTACTAATCCCACCCGGAATATTAATATGGCGGACAAAAAGATTTCCAGCAGGAATCCAATAATCAGGAGACATTGTCCAGTAATCACCACCATTTTGTAGAAAGAATGTTAAATTCGCCCCATATTCATTAGTAGCTCCTCCGGCAAAATATGCTTCATCGGCCGATATTGTTGCAATTGGATAATTTAATTTACCATTGGCAACAGTTAAAGCCGATGCCCCGCTACAGGAATATGTCGGATTATGATCAGTCCATAATCTGGTATATGTACTAAAATAATGATAATCATTAAGTTCATCTACATAGCCCCAAGAGATATCATTACAAAAATTTTCATCTGATAGGTAATTACTATAGCTACTTAAGTTATTAACATACCATGTATTTATAGCTGAAAACACATTACTATTAGTATAAGCTGCATATGCTAAAGCCGATTCTTGA
>CAYTSB010000041.1:0-1453 GCA_964440405.1 uncultured Muribaculaceae bacterium | reverse complement strand
TAATATGAACCCACTCCTACCCATGTACCTCCGGCTGCAATACAGTAAGACCCATTTGGCCCTTCTGAAGCATAATTAGGATAGGCACAAAATGTATCACCACGATAAAATTTAACATTTCCCACAGAATATAATCCCTGGCCATTAGTTAAACTATTGTTTTGACTAAAATTTATCCCAGTTGGTGAACTGACATAAGTACTTGTTTCATCAGCTGGTTTTAAATTAGCAACAGTTACAATATTACTTGCCAAAAGATCAGTATTTGTATATCTTTGAACATCTAACTGACCAGTAAAACTCTTACCTTGATTATAATTCTGTTCAGTAGTAATATTTTTTAAAACAATAATTAAAACATAGTAAGTTTTACTTTGAGGATTTAATCTGACATATTTGGCAGTAGTTACATCACTAGTACTACTTGTTACAGGAACAGAATTTGTTCCAATACTTGTACAATTGGCACTAACATTTGCCGTTGTTACATTGTTATAGTTAGTTTCGCTACAACTGTATAAATTATAACTTAGTTCATTTCCAACAAAATTATCAGTTTCAACATCAGTACAAGCTTGACCACTAGCATATTGACAGAAATTATTAGCTATTTCTTTCCATCTAATAGATATATCTTGGAAAATAGTTGCTGTACTTTCAATATTAAACTTCATTAAATATAAATTATCTTGACCCTTTTCACTTTCAGCTAGATTAATATTACTGGCACTAATAATTCCTTTAGAATTATCATATGTAACAATAATATTACCATAATCAGCAGTTAAGGTTACTATCGTATTAGTATTAGTATTACCAGTAACACCTCCCGCACTAAAATAAGCATAGGTCATTCCCCCTAATACTATAAATGTTGCAACAATTATTATTATAATAATTTTTTTATTCCGCTGACTCATAATCATCTTCCTCTTTTTGTTTTACTAGTCTAGATTAACACATTTCTAATTTTTATGCAATAATCCTACTTATTTTTGACATTTTCTGACACTAATTTCACTGACAATAAAATCAAAGACATAAGATATTATAAATAAAATTAAACTCGTAATTAAAACTGATAAAATATAATTAACTAGATAATTATCAAAAAACTTAAATGTTGCTTTATTTTTGACTACAAATAAAGCTAAAACATCAAATATAGTCATCGCAATCATAAAAATAATTGATTCTGCCAAATAAATCCTCATTCTTTCTTTCCGATTATTAATCGGTAGTTTTTTCCCCCAGATTGACCTTGGTATATTTTTCATTTAATCCTCCTTACTGACTTGTTTTAGTTCATATAGAATATTCATTGCTTCCAAAGGAGTAATTTTTAATGGGTCAATTTCTGCTAATCGCTCTTTTAATTTATTAGGTTGCTCTTCTTCCAAAACAAAAGTTATTTGTTCGTTTTCTGAATTGTTTTTATTGTTTGTTTCATAAT
>CAYTSB010000040.1:0-7942 GCA_964440405.1 uncultured Muribaculaceae bacterium | reverse complement strand
TGTTTCTGGTTCCATAGTTTTAATTTCGCCTTTATATTCTTTAACGATAAATCCTACAGTTACATAGTGAGCTGTTTCACTAAAATCATCTTGAATACATAAAAATTCCATTTTAACTGCATCTAAATCAGTTTCCTCTTTTAATTCTCTTACGGCGGCAGCAATTAATTTTTCTTTGAAATCAACCTTGCCACCAGGCATTGTCCATGTACCTTGCCCTTGTAATTCGCTGCTTGCTTTAATTTTATCAGGGTTTCTTAATCCTAACAGAATTTTATTGTCTTTTAAGATCATGACGCCAACACCAATACCAGGTTTCATAATATCACTCCCCACTTATTATATCTTAAATTTATGACATTAAGGAATAATTTTTTAAAATCAGAACAACTTAAATAATGAAAGGGTGATATAGTGAAGAAAGTTCTTAATATGATTTCAACTAAAGATTTAGCTTATATTGAAGATATGTTTAATTGGAATATGATTTTAGTTCATAAACTAGATTTATATTTAGATAGTCTAACTGATGATCAAATAGTTGAAAAACTTAGTTCATTAAGAGATATGCATTTAGGTAATTGTTGTGAATTAATCAATATTTTAGAAGGGAAGAATAAATAATGGAGGAAAAATATTGCTTATTTGACATTCTTGAAAGCGAAAAAAACATGGCAGTTAATATGGCCATAAGTTTGAATGAAGCAAGTAATAATAATTTATATAAAAAATGGTTCAGTATGTTTCAAGCTATTAGTGAAAATGTTAAAGAATTATTTTATTTAGCTTATAATAATGGTTGGTATAACTTAGAAGAAGCTCAAGAGACTAAAGTCACTCAAGCAATTAACAAATTAGAAAAAGAGCAAGAACAGGTTGAATAATATCACTTGTTTTTTTTATATTTGAGCAACATTTCTTTATCTTCATAACTTACTCGATAACTATCACGACATTTTTGAATTGCTTTATTAATTGTAAATCTGTTTAATTGATGATTACCTAAAAACTCTAAAGTCTCATTACGATGCTTAATAAAGCATTCACAGACTAACCAGGCATTAACCATATTAACATAATAATCTTCTTCATCTTTAAAACTATTTAAAATATCAAAAATTTTAGGTAAATATTCTTTATCATTAACAAAATGAAATAAAATAACTATACCAATTCTTCTTCTGAATGGTTTTGGACTTTTGATATATTCTAAAGTCAAATCAATAAAATTGGGCTCATTATTTTTAATATTAAATGATAGAATATCACAGGTGGCCCAATTATCTGCTTTATTACTATAAATATCCAAGTACTTTTTTAAGGTTTTAAAATCTTTGATTTTAGAAATTAATGATCCATTAATAACCGTGTTTTCATAATACTGCCAAACCATTAAGTCCAAAAAAGATAAGTAATTGCCTTTACTTATTTCTTTAACAACTTCTTTAACTGATTTAGACTTAATTGCCAAAACCGGTAGATTGGTATTAATAATTTTTTTAGTCCATGCTTCTTTTTCTTTGTTACCTAAAGTCTTTAAATAAATTTGAAAATCATTAATATTATCTTCGGTCCATAATATTTTATTTAAATTCATAATTCACTCCAAATTGATTATAACTTATTTTAGATTGAAAAAAAACACTAAATGATTTAAAATATTATTAGGGATTGATGTAAAATGAAAAAAAACAAAAAATGGATTGGCTGGCTAATTACGATAGGGATTCTTGCTTTAGTTATCTTAGTACCTATTTTAGCTGCCAATAATACTATATACACTAAAATTAATTTTAAAGAGTTAAAAAATATAACCCAGAAAGAAGAGTTTTCATTTGTTTATATTGGCTATGCCAGTTGTAAGCATTGTCAGAATATGCAGCCGGCTTTAGCCAGTATTTATAAAAAATACGGTGAAAAAATTTATTACTTAGATTATTCTAAAATGACTGCCACTGAGCAAAAAGAACTTAAAGCTTTAGATTCTCGTTTATCCACAATGGGAACGCCAACTTTTTTATTTATTAAAGAAGGAGAAATTGTTGGAGTTAAAATTGGTGAAACTGATGAACTGGAAGATCTTTATATTAAATACAATGCAACCCCTGTTTATTATACAATAATAGATGTCGATGAATTTATTGAACACTATAAAAGTCCTATTATTAACGCTTTAGTTATTGGCAAATCAAACTGTAGTCTTTGTATAGATTATAAAGAAGTTCTTAACGAAGTGGTTTATACAGAAGATATCAATATTTATTATTTAGAGTATGATCTTTTAAAAGATGCTGATAAAAATAAAATAAAAGCTTTAAATCAAGCATTTAACTCTTTTAGTACTCCGTATACAATAATTACTAAGAATGGTAAAATAATTGACAGTATCAAAACATATGTTGATGCTGAAGAATTAATTAGCAAATTAAAAGAAAATAAAGTTATAGAGTAGGTGAAATATGAAAACTGTTTATGAAGTATTACAAGAATTTAGAATTAAATTCCCAGGATCGATAGCCTGGCGAACAAAAAAACATTGTGCAGTTATAGAAAAACATTTAAATTCAGAAGAAGAAGTTACTTTTGCTTTTGCAGCTCAAAAAAACAATGATCTTTTTGAATTATGCCATACTTATGTATTTGCATTAACTAACAAAAGAATTTTAATTGCTAGCAAAAGATTGTTATTTGGATATTTTTTAATATCAGTAACTCCTGATTTATTTAATGATTTAAAATTAAGACAGGGATTGTTCTGGGGCGGAGTTACAATTGATACCGTAAAAGAGTTAATCTGTTTTTCTAATGTTGCCAAAAGTGGCTTAGATGAAATTGAAACCAGAGTTTCAGAATTTATGATGGAAGAAAAAAAGAAATATATACATCCAAGTAATAGCGGCTTATAAAATGAAAAAATTAGTTTTATTGATGTCAATAATCATTATAACTTTCTCTTTGTTTTTATACTTTTACTTTAAACCACATGATTATACTGAGGAATATGTAATTGATGATTATAATATTGTTGAGAAATACTTAAAAAAAGAAAATGTATATTACTTTGTAATTGATAATAAATATGATTTTATTAAAGAATATAAATATACAACTTCAAGGAAATATATTAAAAAAATTGAAACCGAAAATAATTGTTTGATTATTAAACTAAAAGATGATTCTCAAAGAGAAATTTGTAATATTGAAGACTATAATAAAAATATTTATAATATTGTAGGTCCTTATATTGAAAAAAAATATCAAGATCTTACTATTTATGATATAAATAATTTTAAATTTTTGATTTGGGATTATAAAAACATTTTAAATATTAGTAATACCAATCAGGATAAAATTAAGATTTTTGACAGTGATGCTTATGAAACTAACTTATTTACTAAAATTAATGACTTGTTAATTATTCCAGATTTAGAAACTGGCTATGAATTTAATAAAATATATATCTATAATTCTAAAAACAATAAAATAGATAGTTGGGAAATAGAGTATACAATTTCTAATGATAGTTATATTCTAGGTGTTATGGATAAAAATATATATTTAGTAGACAATAAATATCAAAAAGAATATAGAATTAACCCTTACAAAAAAAGAATAGAAATAATTGCTAGCCAGAACCAATTAGGTACAATTTATAAAAATGGCTGGCAAGATATTAGTATTACCAAATTAATTAATGAAGAGTTAAAATTTGAATATTTGAATATTTATCATTATTATTTAGAAAATGATGCAATTTATTTAAAATATTTAGATAGTAATATTGTTACGCAAGTTGCTGATTATGAAAACATTAAAGTTTATCAGATAGATAAAGCTGATATTTATTACTTTAAAGAAGATACATTATATGTTTATAATCCTGAACATGGCGAAGTTAAATTATTAAAAAGATTTGAATGGAATTTTAATTATAAGAATAAAATATTCATTTATTAATAGCAAAAAAAAGCCTCCAACATAATTTATATTAGGAGGTTTTTTATGTATTATAATCAATATGAAGAAAGAGTCAATAATGTCATAACACCTAAAAATAAAGAACAATACTTTGAATACTACACTATTGAAAAAGGAGATACACTATACCAGATTGCTTTAAGATATAATATTAATCCGGAATTACTTGCAAGTATGAACGGTTTGGAACTATCAGATTATATTTATCCCGGGCAACAGCTATTAATTCCTAAAAGTGGCTACAGTTATTATATAACAGCTGAAGGAGATACTTTAAATACTGTTGCTGATCGTTTTAAAACAAGTATTCCTAAATTAATTGACAATAATGATGCAATTTATTTAATGGAAGGGCAAGTATTAGTTAATCGTAAATAATTAATTTTTGTTTTTAAGTTCATAAATGATGTCAACATCTTTTGTTATGTTTGGTGAGTGTGTTACGATTATAACACACTTATTTTCTTTATGAGCTAGAGTTTTAAAAATATTCATTATTTCATTCTCGGTTTCATTGTCTAGGTTTCCAGTTGGTTCATCAGCCAAAATAATATCAGGATTGTAGGATAAGCTTCTCGCAATAGCTACTCTTTGTTGTTCTCCACCGGATAGTTTCAAAACACGTCGTTTACCTTTTTTTTCATCCAAACCAACTGATTTTAATAACCTGATAGCTTCTTTTTTCTTATCTTTTATTTTTAATTTACCGATATCCATTGATAAAATTATATTTTCAATAGCTGTTAAATGTGGTAATAAATTAAATGATTGGAAAACAATTCCGATATTAGTGTTCCGGTATTTATCTAAATTTATTTTATTTAAATTTTTATCTTTATAATAAACATTGCCGATTTTACATTTTTCCAAGCCGCTAATTAAAGATAATAAAGTAGTTTTACCAGATCCACTTTTACCCTTTATTGCATAAACTTTTCCTAATTCAAAATTAAAAGATAAATTTTTAAAAACATAATCATCTTTAGGGGCATCATCATAGCGATAACTGATGTTATCCAATTGCAATATATTCATCTTAACTTCTCTCCTTTAAAATGGTTAGTGGCGAAAATTTGGCGATGCTAATCATGGCTGAGGAACCACTAATAATAGTTAATATTATTCCTATGCTCATCAACTCTAATAATACTTTAACATTAACAACCGCATTAATATTATCGACTTGTTTTACTTTAGCGACGCCATTCATATTAAATGTAAAATTGTTGTTTCGGCTGCCAAAGTTATTATTAATTTTTTCGCTACTCTCAGTAGCGCTATTAATTTCATTTTCCAATAGTTTGTTAGCAACTTTAACGCTTGATGTTGCTCCAATTACAGCTCCTAAAATTAAACCAATAAAAGCTACTACTAATAATTCAAATATAAATTGGCAAGTTACTAAACTTTTTTTCATACCAATAGTTCTTAAAACTCCAATTTCATATTTTCTTTCACGAACATTAATCATATTAATAAAAAGCAAGACAACGATACCAATTATTAGAGTGATAATTAAAAATGTTAAAGCAAATGTTGAAACATTTTGAATGGATTTAGTTTCACTCTGAATTGTGTCAATATTAGTTGTTACCTGCAAATATTCACTTAAACCTTTTTCACTAACTTCTGTACTAAATTTAGTAATATCATCTTCATTATTTAAGATAAAAGTAGGAGTAGTGGTCACATTTAAATCTTCATCAGCACTAGATATAGCATTAATAACTGTAACATTAGTAATAATTGTATTAACAGAATTTGAATACATTTGATTCATATTGCTTGATTCGTTGTCATTATCAGTATAAATACCTGTTACCGTTAATTTATAAGTTAAATCTTCATCATTAACACTTTTTAGAGTAATGGTATCTCCAACAGCTATTTCATTTAAAGTTGCTAATTCTTCATTAATAACACAATTATAACTATCAAAATCTTCGCTAACTGATCCTTCCTTAATTGTATAAGTTCCATTAATAAAATTACTCATACCTTCATAAGAACTATAGCCAATTAAATTAAATTCACCATTTTGACCACGCATATTTTTGATTTCTTCCACTTTTGTTGTGGCAGTCGTTTCTCTTCCTGGCCTTCCATCTGGTCCCATTGGACCTTTGGTTGTAGTTTTACTTTCAGTAGTTACTTTTTCTAGTGAATCGGTGGCTGGGTTAATACTATTACCATCTATTCCTATTTCATAAGTATAATAAAAATATTTAACATACTCACTATTTCCATAAGTATTAATATTATCTACTGATAAGGATTGCAACTCATTAAAAGTATTAATATTAGTTTCATTATTATCTTCTCCGGGAGTAAAAGTTCCCATTAATTTTTCTCGGTTAAAGGATATAGTTGCTTCAATGTTATATTTATTTTTATATGCTGTAACTAAGTTGTTGGCTGAATTCATTATTGCTAAAGTTATGGCTGAAGCACATGCGATAACGGTAATAATGATTGCCATTAAAATATTTCTACCCTTATTTCTAAAAATAGAAATAAAAGCATTTTTAAGAATATACATAATTCCTCCATTTCATATTAAATATTATTACTAAAATGTGTAGATGCTGTGAAAATTACATGATTATTTTTAGAAAATCCTTGATTAAAGCAATTCTTTCTGATATTATATTTTATGTAATCGCAGGTGTAGTTCAACGGTTAGAATATGACCTTGCCAAGGTTAGGATGCCGGTTCGATTCCGGTCACTTGCTCCAGTTTAAAAGAACTCACGAATCAAGTAGTAATTAATACTATAAGGTTCGTGTTTTTATATGTCGGTCGCAGATTGTACTTTTTTCACAAATATTAAGTTAAAAGAGTACAGTTTTTATGTTGAAGTTTAAAAAATTATCTGATAAATAATTTTGAAAATGATATTAATTTATCAGAAATTATGGTA
Source organism: uncultured Muribaculaceae bacterium (assembly GCA_964440405.1). Taxonomy (GTDB): domain Bacteria; phylum Bacillota_I; class Bacilli_A; order RF39; family UBA660; genus DAOSVX01. The sequence continues at coordinate 1,043 of CAYTSB010000040.1, read as the reverse complement.
GATCAAGCAATACAATTTAATTCGACAAATAAGGGCTTAGATTTATCAGAATATTATGATAAAATAGTAGGTAGAAAAGATAATGCGACAGCAGCAATTTTTTCGAAAAATATGATTTTTGAAAGAAACAGGAGGCTCTGATTAATAATGAAGATATATGAAAAATGGCGAGATTTAAACATTGATCCTCAAGATATTAATTTCAAAAAAATTAAAATAAGAAAACAAATAAGTTTTCCGCACTGTGGTAATGATGTTATAGAGTGTGAGTGTGAAATTAATAATAGTTCTATAATAAATGCCTTTGTGAAAATAGAAAGAAGCACAAGAGCAGCATTCGAAACTGAAGTAAATCATTTGAAAATATTAGCAGATAATAATTATTATAAAAAGATCCCAAAAGTTATTGAAGATGGAAATATAGAGGATAAAAAATTTATTGTTTTAGAGAAAGTAAATGGAAGCAGACTATCTGATATATTTTTAGAAATCAATGATCAAGAATTAAAAAATAATTATTTGGTTAAATATGGCAAAGAATTAGCAACAATTCATAATATTTCCAATAAACTATTTACGGAAGCTAAACAACGTTCTATAAATGATTATCCTAGTAAAGAAAAATATAAAAAATTCGATGCAACTATTTCTTTATACATGAATTATTTAATCGAGAATAAACCAGAAATTAATTTTGATACATTTATTCATGGCGATTTTCACTATGGTAACATTCTATGGGAAAAAGAAAATATTAGTGGCGTACTTGACTGGGAATATAGTGGTAAAGGATTTAAAGAACAAGATATTGCTTGGGCATGTATTTTGAGATCGACTCAACATTTTATGGACAATATTAGTGATGTAAAACATTTTTTACAAGGCTATAATGCGATTGGCAGTTTTGATAAGGAAAAATTGAAATGGTGCTTAATTAATGGATATTGTCATTTTTATTTAATGAACAAAGAAGAAAAAGTTTATAGAAAAAAAATTAGAAATTTATTGTTGGAAATTAACAAATGGGATTTTTTATAAATATA
>CAYTSB010000039.1:4463-8462 GCA_964440405.1 uncultured Muribaculaceae bacterium | reverse complement strand
AACAAGTGTCAGTAGTATAAATATTACCCCTAGAAGTAAAAGTGTCTTAAAACGCGTTAAAACACCTTTAAATAAAATTAGTAAAAAACAATTAAAATCTGAAAAAGAACGATATAGTATCTTTACAAAAGATTTAGATCATTGTTATTTTTGTAAATTATATTCAAATAAAGAAGTTCCAAGAGATGATTTGCATGAAATATTTAATGGTGCAAGACGACAAACAAGTAAAAAGTATGGTTTAGTTCTTCCATTGTGTAGACATTGCCACGAAGATTTAGATTTAATTAATAATTGGAAATTAATAGGACAAGAAGAAACAATGAAATATTACAATTGGAATAAACAAGATTTTATAGATATATTTAAAATTAGTTTTTTAGACAAATAAAAAAAGACCTACTCGCTTTGAGTAAGTCCTTTTATAATCTAACACTTATATGAACATATTTTGAAGTTATAGCATATTTATAATATACAAATGAAAGTTCTCCATAAGTTTTCATTAATGCACTTGCACTAACTCCATTTATACCATTGTCACTTGCTTGTCCTACTAAATGTTTACTATTTTTAGTACTATTTTTTAGTTCGTCATTATGCTTTTGACATCTAACTCCTGAACTTATATTCATTGATTTCATGTGAATATTTCTAGCATATTGATTCGCCATAACTAAACGAAATGCAATTTCATGTGGGTATCCATCACACCATTTAGGACATTTATATTCAGTTTTCTTAAAGTTCTTAAAGTATTGCCAATCACTATCTTTCATATATGGACTTTTTGAATATGTTTCATATATTACTCTTAATAATCTATCAGTTTTTTCAGTATATATATCACTTTTATCATTTAAGAATATAGTATTAAATTGATATATTGCTTTTTCAGTTCCATTACCTACTATTCCATCTATTCCTTTTGTATACAATCCTATCTTTTTTAAGTATGTTTGATACTCTTTTACTGATAACATTTTATATGTTTCAATAGGTTTGTTCTCTATAACTTCACTAGGTTTGATTTCAGGCACTATAACAGGTGTTTCTACTTCAACTGGTATATTTACTTCTTCTTGTGGTTTTTCTTCCTTAATGACTTCTTTTTGAGGTATTTTATATGACTTGAATATTTTGATTACCTCATTAATGAATTTTAATAATTTATTCATAACCACCTCTTAGAAATTCTTTTTATCTGATGCATTATTAATATAAGCAAATATTGCTACTAATATTGAAATTATTGTTGCTGGATTAGATAATATTTTTTCAAATATATCTCCTACCATTTTCCAAGATGTTAAGTCTGATACTTGATAACCTGCAGTATTGAATATTATAGTTACTATTGCTATAATACCAGCCCATACTACTGGACTTTTAAATCTTGCAAGTATTGTCTTTATTCCATTCCATAATTTTTTTAAAAATATTTTCATTTTACTTTCCTTTCTTTAATCGGAGGCAATTGATTTGTTTTTGTTATTAACTCTTGTATTCCGTGATTTCCCCCTAAATTACAATAATTAGTTCCTAATTCGTTAATTGTGTACCTTGCATAATCAGGCAAATATCCTGCTTTAATATATTGTTCACATGCACTTACTATATTACTTCTTAATATTGCTATAATGCTACATTTTAACGATTTGTTTTGTTTGATTTGTGTTCCCAAAAATACAATTAAACCACTTATTATAGCAGTAACTATATAATTTAGTATTGTTGTTAGCATAGTCTATTCCTTTCTTTTATCTGTAACCCTCTACTCTTGTTATATAAATAACATTTGTGTTACTTGCACCATATATTGTTTTATTTATTGCTTTTAACATCTTTATACCTCCTATCTATAACCTATAACTTTTGTAATAAAATGATTGTTATATTCTCCAACATACCCAGAAGAAGCCCACATATAAGATTGCCCTGCAACAACTGTAATAGATGTTCCAGAAATGCTATATCTTCTATAATAAACATTCATATAGTCATCTTTTAAATGAAAACTATTTTCAAAACCAACTGTTGTTCCAGTATTGTAAACTCTTACAATATTTTTTATACCACTTGCATTCACAAAACTTATTACAACATCAACAAAACTAAAATTAGCAAAAGTTTCACTTAATGTTACTGTACCATTAGTTCCTGTTGAATTATTATAGAGTACAACAGGTGTAAACTTATCATTTAATACTTTACCTTGATATGCGTCTAGCATTCCTAATCCTGCACTTGCAGTTGTTAAATTATTAATTATATTTATAGGTGTATCTTCTATTTTAGCGTGTGAGTTTTCTTCACTTACTACATATTTACCTAATAATTGTACTCTACCATCTAGTGCCTCATCATATATTCCACCTAGTGATACATTGTTTTTATATACTTCTAGTGCTGGTGATGAAGGACTTATATTGCAATTAAATGTTTTACTTGTTAGTTTATCGCTTACTATAATTTCTATTTCATACCCGTTAGCAATTTCAAACCCATTATCGGATGAATCACCTCTTAAAACACCGTTAAATGAGAAGTTAGCACCACTTTTAACTATTGTTATTGCTGTTAGACCTGTTGTCCAAGTTGTAGTACCTGTTATTCTATATCTATAAGTTGCTGTTACATTGTTTGTTACACTTCCAAAAGAATTATTCCAATATGTACCAGTTATATCAAAAGTTACTTGACTACCTATTCCATCTTCTCTTGTTGCACCTTGTGTTAATTTAACCAAATCAGTATATGCTTTTACATTTAATGCTTTTGATACTCTTGTTTGATTACTTCTACTGTCTATTGCATAGACTATAAGTTCTGTTGCATTGACACCATTAATTGTATAAGTAAATGGATCTGCGTATGGTCTTAAGTTTCCATTAACATTATAGTTAGTCATCGTAGCACCTTTAATTGCTACTGCTTTTTTACCAGTTGGTACATCTACTTTTACATTTGAATATCTGCTTACTATTATTGAACTATCTCCAGTTAATGCTGTTGTAGTTGCGTTAGTATCTGCATAGTCAAAATCAGTAAATGTAGGATTAGCTTCGGTTATATAACAAGTTCTATAAATTCTATCTATTCCAACTATTGTATCTGATCCACTATATATATAAGTCGCTAAATAAAATACTATTATTCCTTGTTTCAAATTTGAATAAAATGAATAAATCATATCTAATTGTTCTGGTGTAAAAGAAACAATATCTCCATTAAATATTTCACCAAAATTAATACTTGATGAAACTGTTCCATCAGCATATTCAAACCATATACTAAAATTGTCATAATAAGTATCTACATATTTGGTTATTAATACTTCTATATCATCGCCTATTGTATATGTCATATTAGGTGGAAAATTAAATATAGAACCTCTTGGTATTGTATCTAATACGGCACTACCACTTCCGCTTGAAGTTACACCCTCTAATGAAGTTCCACTTGGTCCTGATACACTTCCACTTATTGTTATTGTTTTTGAACCATTATCATTATGAGTAATTGTGTTTGTAAATGTTTCTATTAATACCCAACTTGTTCCTATTGAAGTTGATACACCTGTATATATTTGTGAGTATGTATGATTATTACCACCTATATTTACATTTCCATTCCAAGACCTACCTGTTGTTGTTACGCTTGTTGTTTTTCTTGCATATATTCTTGCAGTTACAGTTGAAGTATTTGCTGTTGAACCGTTTGAAGTTGATGTCCAGTCAATTTTACCTTGTAATGCTCCACTAGTTGCAAAAGTTATGTTTCCACTTGCAAATAATTGTATATTTAACTTCATCATTATAACACCCCATTTATTTGAACATGAGTACCAACTTTATTAATTGATAATCCAGCAATAGTAGAATTTTCTCTTGCCACTATTTTCTTAAACTCTCCACCTTCATCAGTTGATTCTTGTACTACTTCATTAGTTGAAGCGTTTAATACTCTCATACCATCAGCATCAAGTTTATTTATTGT
>CAYTSB010000039.1:0-4363 GCA_964440405.1 uncultured Muribaculaceae bacterium | reverse complement strand
GATAATGCTATTAACCTCTCATAGTTAAACCCTATAATGTAATTGCCATTAGCAAGTGTTATTTTTTGACTAACTGTATCATCTTGCAATAGTATATCAATACCATTTTTAGCATTAATATTGGTTTGTCTTGATAAACTACCAGTCCAATACAAATAATCAGTTCCACTTGTTTCTACTAAATCTGTATTTCGTAATAGATTACTTCCGCCTGATACTTTAATTTGATTAATTGTTCCATCTATTGTTGTAATTGAAGTTTCTATTGTTGATATATCGCTTTCTATTGAAGTTACTGAACTTGATATTGCATCAGTTGAAATTTGCAAACCTACTATTTTTGAAGAGTTTTCATCTGTTTGTTCTGATATTATTGATAGTGTTGCATTTGCTCTGTCTACAGTAGATTTAATACTTTTTATTTGCTCTTTTGTTTTTGTTACTGCCGTTTCTTCTTGTTTATCTGTAGCTACTTTTAAAGAATAACCTCCAATCCAACCGCCACCATAAGTCATTGAGTATTGTGCAATAGTAACATAACTATTAACTCCATCAATAAATGTAATTATATCCCCTGCTCTTACATTTGAATCCATAGGAGCATCAGGTACTTCAACAATATAAAATTCAAAATTGACTATTAAATCATATATATTCTCAACCATTGATTCACTAGTTATAAAAACATTTGTGTTATCAAGATATAGTGTTGATCCATCTTCATTTCCAAATTCCCACACATCAGTACCACTATCGTAAATAACTCTTGTTATTGTTTTCTTTTCTCCTAGTATAAAATCGGAGCATTCATCAATATTTATTGTCTTACTAGACGCTTTTTTATATGGTTTAAATGATTGTTTACCATTTTCTAATATACAAGCATATCCACCTTGTAATTCAGCAATATAAGACAAGTATTTTCTTGCTTGAATTGTATTATCATACCAATTTACTTCTATATCATTTAAAAATGTATAAGTGTCATCATAGTCAACATTTGCTTGACTACACATATCTTTCCATATATCACTTAAATAACAAGGTTCTTCTAAAGCTACTTTAGACTGAATAATAGTATTTGCATTATAATTAAAGTTAAAGTTTACTAACTTATCAGTTAATGTGTAAGTATAAACATAAGTATCTTCTACAATACTATCTACTACCAAATAAAAAGATGTGTTATCATCTTCAATTTTTACACTGGTTGGATGAGTTGTTATAGCAGATTTATTTACACTTAATTTAAAACTATTACTTGCTACACTTCCTAATTTAAAATTATCAGTAAATAGTTTATAATCATTACTTAAAAAAGTATAATTGTCTGAATCTATCAGTACTGTATCAAAATATACTTCTATCATTATTGACCACTTACTTTCACTTTTTGAACTAAATTAAAAGACAAAGTATAATCGCCTGTTTCTAACATTTCACTATTTTTTTTGCTACATCTCATTTGAAGTTCTACAACACTTGTTGATATTGCATCATCTTCTATTCTTACATATATAGGATTTTTATTTAGTCTTTCTAATATATATCTTCTTTCTGTTTTAGTTAAACAATTATACCCAAAACCACATTTTAACCAAGATTTACCAACTACTTTATCCATTAAATTTCCACTATTAATTGAACGATATGAATTATTATCTAAATCTTCCCAATCTACTTTAAATTTAGAAGGGGTTGGCATTTTATAATAAGTTCCACCACTCGTATCTTTTATTTCCCATAAAGTCATTATGCCAACTCCTCTCCCATTATTCTACTTTGTTGATTTCTATATTTTTGTCCTGCTTCTCCAACATCTCTAACAGTTGTATATGGACTAAATTCTATATTTTCAACTCTATTAATTAATTCATCTAATTTTTTAACAACATCAACATTATTATTCGCATCACTTCTTTTAACATATTCATCACTATTAAACTTTTTAGGAATAATTGCTTCTCCTTTGTGTATCTGTGCCAACATATCATTAGGAACATAATCAGTTCCTACTTCAAACGCTGGTATTTTTGGTATTGATACTCTTAGTGTTGGAATATCAACTCCCGGTATTTTATTTATTAATTTTATTGCTGTATTAACAGGAATTAAAAACGCATTAATTACGCCACTAATAAAAGCTAATATTACATTTCCCATGCCTTGTAGCATTTGCTTTAAGCCGTTTTTTATCTTGTTTCCGTCTAAAGTAAATATTCCAACAAATACATCTTTAATGCCACTAAAATATGTTTTTGCTCCATCCCATACGCCTTTTATTATGTTCCATGCATTTTTAAACGGCTCTGTAATAACATAAAATAATGTTGGAAATTTTTCTTTAAACCAATTTATTAATGACATTGTCTTTTCTTTAATTACATCCCAATTTTTAATAATTAATGATGCTAGTTCTATTACAAGTCCAATTGCTAATATGATCCATCCCACTGGATTCGTCGCATTAAATGCTATCATTGCAATTCCCACTCCAATTAAAGCAAGTGATAAACCGTCTAAAACTTTTGTAAATTGTTCCCACGAAGGATTTTTTATCCACTCAATTAATTCTATAACAAGTTTAATTATTCCTGCTATTGCTAGTCCAATTCCAAGAGCCATTATTTTCGTTTGCCATGCACCGCTTAATATTCCCATTGCAGCTGATAGACCAATGATAAACCCAATAGCGATTTCTTTATTTGCTATTATCCATGTGAAAGCATCTTTTATAAAATCTACAATAGGTTTCATTATAGTTGCTATATTTTCAAGCCATGCTACTACATTTTGGTCTAATTCCACATTTTTAAAAGAATCTATCCAACTTGTATCTATACTTGCTCCACCTGCACTAGTATCTAAGTTAGTAATTTCATCAAACCCTGCAAGTGTTTTTGACAATGCTCCCGCACTTTTATTTGCTTTATTCATAGATTTAGCCATTGCATTTGCTAGAAAATCAGTACCAGTTAAAGCCTTAATAAACACATTAATATACGATACTGCTTTAATAGCAAAGTTTGCTATCGTTTGTAATAAAGGTGCAAATATACTACCTAAGCCAATCCACGCAGATTGTATCTTTTGAGATGTTTCAGTATCTTGTGCTAGATAAGAAGAACTAGCTCTTGATAACATTCTGTATACTGACTGAATACCAAATAGTGATAAAGTGAATCTCTTTGCACTTTTAAGTGATTTATTCATTCCATCTTGTATTTTGTTAAAAGAAGAACTAAACATATTGCTACTTTGATTTATCTTGTTATATTGATTTTCTAACTTTTCTAGTTCAACTCGCATTTCAAGAATATCTTGTTTAGGCAGTAATTTAGGATCATCATTTGCCATTTGTAAGGTAGCTTTAATATCATTTATTTTATTTAATAGCAACTCACTTTCTGCATTCATTCCTTTAAAAGCATTACTTCCAACATTAACAGACATATTCTCTTTAATCTTACTTGCTACATTTTGAGATACTTCTTGAGCCTTTTTTGCTCCGTCTTTAAACTTCTGTATCATCAGTTCAAGCGATACGCTAAATTTTTCTTCCATGTTTTATCAACTCCTTTCGTTATATTTTTTGTTTAAATTAACATTAATTTTAATACTTGGCTTTGGTGGATAAAGTTCTGGACTTGCCTCTTGTGGACTATTAGGAAATATAGCCTTGCTTTTCTTATCTTTAAGTAAGTCTGCTATTCCCATTGTCGTTAATACTGCTTGTTTCCATAATTCATAAGCCATACCCTTTTTACGATATTCTAAAGTGTCTGATAGTTCTTTAAGTGTCATATCATACATTTCATTGTGTTTTAAGCCTATTTCTAGACCATTTTTATACAGTCTTTCAATTATTTCTGTAAATCTTCCAGAATTTTCTCTTTGTTCTTCTCTTTGACTTCCTCTTTCATAGTCTTTGCTTCCTCTAGTTGCTCTTTTGATAAAAAACCCGATACCACTAACGCCTCAAATATTACTTCCATCATAATTCTTTCGTATGTGTACCCATTATCAACTAATTTATCAACTAGTTCATCTGCTTCTTTTTCGTTTACATTTTCTTTTTTGCCTTTCATCAAATACATAAGCATTTTAGATATATTTGTAACTGACATATCACTAACTAAATCAAAGATACTTCTTCCTGTTTTATTTTCAAGTGCTTTCGCATTTGTTGTTGTCATTCTTAATTCAATTGTTTCATTTTCAAGTTCTAATTCGTAAAATTTCATTTTATTTCTTCACTTTCCTTTTCTTTTTTTATTTCTAATACAAAAACAAAGGGATAGAAATTAATCTACCCCCTCACTTTTTAAACGCTTGGAGTTCCACTTGGTACTGTTGTTTCAAC
>CAYTSB010000038.1:0-8540 GCA_964440405.1 uncultured Muribaculaceae bacterium | reverse complement strand
AGGATTTATCGTTAAAGAATATAAAGGCGAAATTAAAACTATGGAACCAGAAACAATTCTTAAATGGGAATGGTTTGATTTAGATAAGTTACCAGCAAACATTTATCCACCTAGTAAAAAATGTATTGAAAAATATCTTAACAATAAAATATATGATTATTAATTACAACTTGACTTTAACGTCTTTCTTTTCTTTTTCGTTAGCCCCAAAGAATAATTTAATGTCAAAATTAAATGCTTTAGCAATAATGTTGCTTGGAAACATTTCAACTTTATTGTTAAAATTTCTAACATTTGCATTATAAATTTTTCTAGCATTAGCAATGTCTTCTTCAATCTTAGAGAGTTGATTACTTAAGTCAATAAAATTTTTATTGGCTTTTAAATTGGGATAGTCTTCAACTAAAATCATAATTTGAGATATTCCTTTAGCCAAGCTCTCATTAATTTTTATTTTTTCATTGTCATTTATATTATCATAATTAATATTACGAAGTTTAACTACTTCTTGCAAAGTTTTTTGCTCATGTTTAACATATCCTTTTACTGACTCAACTAAATTGGGAATTAAATCCCATCTTTTTTTTAAATAAACATCCATTGTTGAAAAAGTTTTTTTGGCAGTATTATTTAATCTTACTAAGCCATTATAAGTTATAAATATATATAATATTAATAAAATTATTATACACATTACAATATATATCCACATAAGTATCACCTAAAATAATTGTATCATAAATTAAAATTTTTCCATAATAAAAGTAGACCTTTCAGTCTACTTTTAACATATTATTTTTATAAAATTACTGTCATCAAGGTTAGAATTATCATATTAACAAGTGCTATTACTAGAACAACTTTAAATGCCCATTTAAACCATGTTGAATATTCTACCTTGGCAAGTGCAAGTCCACCCATAATTGCTCCACAAGTTGGAGTAATTAAGTTTACAAGTCCATTAGCTGCAACTAAAGTCATAACAGTTGTTTCAACACTATGATTTAAAGTTACTGAAAGTGAGCCGATAATTGGGGTAGATAATGATGCTAAACCTGAAGAAGATGGAACTAATATTGAAAGAACAACATGCAGAATATAGTTAAGTGGGGTATATAGATATCCCGGAACATTTCTTAAAATATCTGCTGCATTATAAATCAGATAATTATCTAAATAAGTAAGTTTCATTAAAACAGTAGCGCCTCTTGCGATAGCAATAATTAAGATAACTCCAATCATATCATCAGCACCATCAACGAAAGTGTCAACTAAATCTTTTTCTTTCATACGATTGACTATTCCAATTAAAATAGCCATTACTAAGAACCATAAAGCTGCTTCATAGAACCACCAGTTTCCTAGTGAACTTCCGGTTAGCCATCCTGATATTTTATCAAAGAAACTAATGTTAAATTCGCCCCATGGGATAAATCCAACAATCATTACAACAAATGTTAAACCAAATAGAATTAAAGTTATTTTTTGCTTTAAAGTAAGTTTGACATCTTTTTCTTCTACTTTTTGACTATACTTCTTTTCCATTTTATTTTGTTCTCTTAAGCTTAAGAAAGTTGAACCTTTATCTTTTTTAACTTTTTTAGCATAACTCATAACAAAGAAAATAGAAATAAGTAGAGTCGAAATCCATAATAAGGCACCTATACCAATAATTATACCTTGGTTAACAACTATTCCTTCTGGTAAAGCTGCTACTGCTGCCCCCGTTGCAAATGGGTTGATAGTTGATCCTAAAACACCACTACCAGCTCCCAGTAAAACAACTGCACTAGCAACAATTGTATCCATTCCCGCCGCAACCATTGTAAATGCAAGTAATGCATAAAACCCAACAGTTTCTTCTAACATTCCATAGGTGGTTCCGCCTATAGAAAAGACAAGCATTAGGATTGGAATTAAAATTAATTCATTTCCTTTTAATTTTTTAACAAGAACTTTTATTCCTGTTTCAAGAGCTCCAGTTTTATTAACAATTGCTAGAAATCCTCCCAAAACTAGGACAAATATTCCAACATCTACGGCATCAGCAAAGCCTAAAATCGGTGATAAAAGTATATCCGATAACTTTGCTCTTACAACACCACTACCATTTACTATTGCTTCTTCTATAAAAGTCGCATTAGGCAAAACATATGATAATATTCCTAATAGAAAAATTATAACTAAAATGATAGAAAATGATGTAAGTCCTAAACCAAATCTCTTTTTGCCATTTTTTCTTGACATTTTTTTCACTCCTTTTTTATTTTTGTACCACTATTCCCATTTAATGCCATCATTGCATTATTTAGAGAAGTGATAATTGCATAGTTTTTATTATTTGCATTTTCTACAAATTCTATGCAAGCTTCTACTTTAGGAAGCATGCTTCCTTCAGCAAATTCACAATCACTAATAAATTTTTTAGCTTCTTTTACACTTATTTCTGTTAATTTTTGTTCATTGTCTTTTTTATAATTAATTAAAACATGATCAACAGCAGTTAAGATTAAAAGAATATCTGCTTCAACATCTAATGCCAATCTGGCACTAGTGCGATCTTTATCAATGACTGCATCTACTCCCTTGTACCCATCCAGGTACTTAATTACTGGTATCCCACCTCCTCCACAGGCAATAACTATATTGCCTTTATCTATTAAATCACGAATAACTCGTAATTCTAATATTCTTTTTGGTAACGGACTAGCAATTACCCTGCGGTAACCACGACCGGCATCTTCTTTCATAACATAATTTTTTTCTTTTTCCAATATTGTTGCTTCTTCTTTAGTGTAGAAACTACCAATTGGCTTAGTTGGATTATTAAACGCTTTATCTTTTTCATCAACTTCAACCTGAGTAATTAAGGTTACACAGTTTTTATCTATTTTTCTTTTGACTAATTCTTCCTCAATTGATTGTTGTAAGTGATAACCAATATAACCTTGGCTCATCGCTCCACACTCAGCAAAAGGCATTTCTGGTGAGTTAATATTATTATGAGCCACTTCCATTGCTAAATTAATCATTCCTACCTGTGGACCATTACCGTGAGTGATAATCACATTATTACCAATTGCCACCAAATCCACAATATTTTTTGCTGTCGTTTTTACTAATTCTAGCTGTTCTTCCGGAGTTTTACCTAAAGCATTACCACCTAAAGCAATAACTATTTTTTTCATTTTAAAGTCTCATAAACTACTGCTTTAATTGTATGTAAACGATTTTCTGCTTCTTCAAATACTCTTGACTTAGCAGATTCAAATACTTCATCAGTAACTTCCATTTCCTTAATACCATATTTTTCATAGATTTGTTTACCAATTGTAGTATCAGAATTATGAAAAGATGGTAAACAGTGTAAGAAAATTGCATTTGGGTTAGCATTTGCCATTAATTTTGAATTAACTTGATAAGGAATTAATTTCTTAATTCTTTCTTCCCAAAGTTCTTCTTTTTCACCCATTGAAACCCAAACATCAGTATATAAAACATCAGCATTTTTAGTGCCCTTCATTACATCTTCAGTTAAACTAATTACTGCTCCACTTTCATTAGCAAATTTTTTGCAAGTTGCAACTAAATCTTCATTAGGGAATAAATCTTTAGGAGCACAGCAAGTAAAATTAACCCCTAATTTAGAACAAATAACCATTAAAGAGTTTGCAACATTGTTTCTGGCATCACCTAAAAATACAAGTGTTAATCCCTTTAAATAACCAAATTCTTCTTGGACAGTTAGTAAATCCGCAAGCATTTGAGTAGGATGGAATTCAGTAGTAAGACCATTCCAAACTGGAACTTTAGAATATTTTGCTAATTCTTCAACAATACTCTGATCAAAACCGCGATATTCAATTCCTTCATACATTCCTGCTAAAACTCTAGCCGTATCAGCAATTGTTTCTTTTTTGCCTATCTGCGAACCAGTAGGCCCTAAATAAGTTACTCCCATACCTAAATCAAAAGCTGCTACTTCAAAAGCACATCTAGTTCTAGTTGAATCTTTTTCAAATATTAAAGCAATGTTTTTGCCTTTTAAATAATCATGAATTATACCCTGTCTTTTTTTCTCTTTAAAATCCTTGGCAACTTGAATTAAGTATTCTATTTCTTCTTTAGTATAATCAATTAATTTTAAAAAATCTCTTCCTTTTAAATCCATTATAATTTCTCTCTTTCAAGAGGCATACTCATACATCTTGGACCACCACGACCTCGTGATAATTCAGCACCAGGAATTTCAATAACTTTAAGCCCTTGCTTACGAAGTTCATCATTAGTTAAATTGTTGCGGTCATAGACAACTACAACTCCGGGAGCTATACATAAAGTGTTACTACCATCATTCCACTGCTCTCTTTCAGCAGCAACCTTATCACCACCAGCACATGGAATTAAAGTGATTTGTCTTCCTAAATATTTCTCTAAAATATTTTCTAGAGTATCATTTATTTCTTTAACAGTTAAATCCTCATAGCTATCAGGATCGTTTCCCTCAGTTATTTCAAATACTTGAAGGGTTCCCATTATGCCCGGATGATAAGTAAATTTATCAACATCTATTTGAGTAAATACGGTATCTAGATGCATAAAAGCTCTGGTTGATGGAATATTGAAGGCCAGAACAGTATCAATCTTACAATCGGGATCCTTAAATAAATTTTTAGCCAATTGATCAATAGCTTCAGCACATGTTCTTTGTGATATGCCAATTGCCAAAATATGATCATTTAAATTTAATAGATCACCACCTTCAGTGTGATATGGATTATATCTGTCATAGTAAAATGGCACTTGATTTTTATAATCCGGATGATAATTAAAAATATATTCGGCATAGATAGTTTCTCTATTTCTGGTAACTGAATACATCTTATTTAAACTAATACCACTACCAATACTAGCAAATGGATCTCTAGTAAAATATAAATTTGGCATTGGATCAGCAATGAATTCATTTTCATCATCAATTAAATCAATTAATGATTTTTCAACTTCTCTTTTTCTTCTAGGAATATCACTTAGTTGAATTCCTTCCATAGTTTTTAATACTAAATCTTTATTATCTTTAATTTGATTTAGATAATCAAATACCAAAGTTCGATACTTCGGTGTTCGAATTCCAGATTCATGAATAAATTGTCTAATAAATTTTTCTCTTAATTCATCATTAGAATTTAAAACCTCAGTCATCAAATCTTCAAGATAAACGGTTTCAACACCATGTTCTCTAAGAGCATTAGCAAAAGTATCATGTTCTTTAATAGCATCAGGTAAATAAGGTATATCATCAAATAATAAACGTTCTAAAGTATCAGGAGTTAAATTTAATAACTCATTCCCCGGACGATGTAATAAAACCTTCTTAAGCGGTGCTATTTCACTGGTTACATTAATTTTTGACATTTTTTCTTCCTCCTTTTATTTTTTGTCTTTAAGATTTTTAATAAGCTATCTAAAAACTTATCTATATAACTAGTATTCCTAGTTATTAGTTAATTAATGCTAAACAAGAATTCTTTTAATCTTTCGGTTTTTGGATTATTAAATATTTCTTTAGGCAAACCCGATTCAACAATTCTGCCTTGATCCATGAAAAGGATTTTAGTAGCAATCTCTTTAGCAAAATCCAATTCGTGAGATACGATAATCATAGTCATATTATCATTGGCCACTTCTTTTAATAAATTTAAAACTTCTTTAATCATTTCTGAATCCAAAGATGAAGTGGGTTCATCAACTAATAAGATATCGGGATTCATCATTAAAGAACGAATGATTGCCACTCTTTGCTTTTGACCTCCTGATAAATTATCAGGATAAGTGTCTTTTTTATCAGTTAATGAAATCTTTTTTAAGTACTTCATCGCTAGCTCTTCAGCAGCAACTTTATCAAGAAGTTTAGTTTTAATTGGAGCTAAAGTTAAATTTTCTATAACTGTGAGATTAGCAAACAGATTAAAACTTTGAAAAATCATGCCAATTTTTTTTCTTAAAGCCATCTTATTAGTTTTATTTAGAGATTTTCCTTCAAAGATTATTTCTCCTTCAGTTGGAATTTCCAACCAATTTAAACATCTTAAAAAAGTACTTTTGCCGCTTCCCGATGGCCCAATAATAACTATTCGATCTCCTTTATTTACTTTTAAATTAATGTTATTTAATACTTGAAGATCACCAAAATTTTTATAAAGATTTTTAACTACGAGCATGATTTAACACCTTCTTTTCAAATATAACAAGCAACTTAGATAAACCAACAGTTAAAATTAGATAAATAATTGCCACAATAATCAAAGGAAAGAAATAATCATAAGTAACTGATGCAATAATATCTGAAGCTTTAACAAGTTCAACAATACCAATATAACCAGCTACTGAAGTTTCTTTCAACAAGGTAATGAATTCATTGCCTAAAGCTGGCAGAATATTTTTTATAGCTTGAGGTAAGATAACCGCTACCATCATTTGATTATAGGATAAACCAAGAGCATAACTGGCTTCTTTTTGTCCCTTATCCACTGAATCAATACCTGCTCTAATAATTTCTGCAACATAAGCAGCTGAGTTTAAGCCAAATGCTAAAGTACCAACTAAAATTACATTAATATTAACTGATTTAAAAATTATATAATAGATAATCATTAACTGAAGAACAACAGGGGTTCCTCTAATTACAGCAATATAAAACTTACAAATTGAACAAAGTAATTTGCTTTTTTTAGTTTCCTGATTATAATTAATGGCAATAGCAATTAAAGTTCCTAGAACAATTCCTAAAATTACTGCAAAAAAAGCAATAATGAGCGTTTTACTAAGTCCTTCTATTATGAACTCATAGCGATTTTGCTCAATAATTGAACGATAAAATTTGTCTCCAATTTTAGTTAAAAAATTCTCCATTCTAACCTCTTTTAATTAGTATATTTTAAAATATACTCATCAATCTTACCATCTTCTATTAACTCTTTTAAAACTTTATTTATATTTTCTAATAATTCCTGATTGCCTTTTTTTACTGCCATTCCATAGGCATCTTGAAATAAAATACCTTTTAGTATTTTTAATTCAGGATTTTTAGCCACTAGTTCTTTAGCGGGAAGATCATCCATAATAATACAGTCTGATTTATTATTTTTAACAGCTTCGGCAGCTACTAAAAATTTCTTTTGACGATCAATTGTTGCTTTCTTGTAAGTATTAGTAGCGTAGCTATCACCAACTGATCCTAGTTGCACTGAAATTCTTTTTCCCTCTAAATCATCAAACGAATTTATTAAACTGGTTTTCTTAACAACTACTACTTGATTAGATACAGTATATTCAATAGTAAAATCCACTTCTTTTTTTCGGTCTTCAGTAATACTCATTCCTGCTGCAGCAAAATCTGCTTTACCACTTTTAACTTCGTTTATTATATAATCAAAAGCAATATCCTTTACTACAAGTTTCTTTCCTAATGAAGCAGCTATTTCATTAGCAATTTCAATATCTACTCCGACTATTTTATTATTTTCATAAAATTCATAGGGAGCAAAACCGGCTTCAGTCACCATTACCAATTCATCAGCATTACGCTTGCAACCAGTAATAATCAGAGCAAAAATTAAAAGTAATTTTATTACAAATTTCTTCATACTCATCCACCTTTATTATAAATTAAGTATAACACGCAAATAAAAGTAAGTAAAGAATGAAAGAATTTTAAAAGCAATGAAAATTCATTGCTTTGTTACATATTAAAATTTGAATTATAAACTAACCTATTCACACTTGCCACCATTTACTTCAAAATAGCCATATACTGCTTCTTCAAATTGATAATAGTATTCATATTTACTTATATCAATTATGCCACCTAAATAAGCGCTATCTTTCTGTCTTTCTATTGTTAAAATTTTATAATCGATTGAAGACATCATATTTGATTTATCAGTATTTTCTTCTTTCCCATAGGTCACCCTATATGAATAATTTTTCCCATCTAGAGTACAGTTTAGATTTTCATTCACACCCATAAACCAGGCATAAGTTGAAACATAAAAAAGTTTATATATGCCAAAAATAATAAATGCTACAAGAGCAATAATACCAAAAGTTTTTAGTATTTTAATAGTAAGCCCTGCTAATCTTTCGGTATTACTAATTCTTTCAGCTAAAATATCTTTTATATCATTGTCAACCAGTTCATCTAAACTTACTTTAAATATTTTTGATAATTTTTGGGCCTGAGCTATATCAGGAGAAGTTTCTCCCAGTTCCCATTTACTAATTGTTTGCCTAGTAACTTCCAATTTTTCTGCTAGTTCTTCTTGAGAAAAACCATTCTTTTTTCTTAACTCTAAAATTTTATTGCCTAACATTACTACCACACTCCATATAAATGATATCCTAGTTTATGACTAATTTCTATATATTTTATATTGAAATTAAGCAATTTCAATTAACATTTTTTGTTAAATTGGTTTTTTCAATGCAAAATAAAACATTAAATATCACTCAATTGATTTCAAAGAATCAATCATATCTAT
>CAYTSB010000037.1:0-8894 GCA_964440405.1 uncultured Muribaculaceae bacterium | reverse complement strand
TATTGCTGCAAAATCTATGCCTGTAGAACTACTGACATAGGTACTTGTTATTGCATCACTGACCGGTGGATGAGCTGCTAATATTTTATCAACTAAAGTAGGCACATAAAAATCGACATTAATACTGCCATCAAATGATTTATCCATATTATATCTTTGCGGAGTTGTTAAATTTTTTAAAATAACTCTTACTATGTAATAAGTTGTTGTATTCGAACTTAAAGTTATGGATGATGTGTTTTGTAATCTATTGGTGCTACCAGTTACTGGTACCGCTTGATCAGTTGCATTGCTGATTTTAGTACAACTGGTGATATCGGTATCATCAGGATCCGTTACATTATTATATTGAGTTAAGGTGCAACTGTATAATTGATAACTTAATTCATCTCCAACATAGGTATGAGTTGAATTATTAGTGCATTCTTGATTATTGGCATACTGACAAAAAGTATTAGTTAAATTTATCCATTTAATAGTTATCTCATTATTTAAACTAGAATCATTATTTATTTGAAATTTAATAATATAATTTTTATTAGTTCCAGCTTCCTCCTGTGGTAAATCAATCATAGCTGCATTAAAATTATTCTTACCATTTTCATAAGTAACTATAACATTGCCATAATCAAATGTTGATAAAACAATCGCATTATCAACATTGCCTGATATTTCTTTTTTCATATAATAGGCATAAGAAAAACCTGATAAAACTACTATTAAAACACCGATAATACTTAAAATAATTATTTTGGTTTTCTTATTCATATTAAACTCCTTATCATTTATTAATATTATTATATCAAATAATTTTAAATTTTAAATAAAAATGTTACAATATGTTTATGATAAAAATTAATGAGAAATATTTAGTTAAGATTTTAGACGAAGATTATTTTGGTAATGGGATTACAAGAATTGATAATTTTGTTATTGTTGTACCCCATTCTTTTAAAGATGAAGATATGTTAATTAAGATTAATAAAATAAATAAAAGATTTGCTACTAGTAATATTGTTGAGATTAAAAGTAAAAGTCCTAAAAGGATTAATTCATTATGTCCAGTTTATGATCTATGTGGTGGATGTGATTATCTTCATTTAAACAGTATTGACGAAAAGAATCATAAAACGTCTTATATTAGTGATTTATTTAAGATTAAAATAGATAATTATTACAACGTAGATAGTTTTCGTAATAAAGTAATATTTCATGTTCAAAACAATAAAATTGGGTTTTATGAAAAAGAATCAAATAAGTTAGTAGAACTTAACAAATGTTTATTATTAAATAAAAGAACTTTAAAAATCTATACTTATTTAAAAAATATTAATTTAAGTAAAATTAAAGAAGTATTAGTTAGAGAGACTCATTATACTGATGAAGTACTGATTAATATTAATGGTGAGTTAGATAATATCGATTCATTTATTAAAGATATTAATCCTACTTCTTTATATCTTAATAATAAATTAATTTATGGTAAAGAATATATTATTGAGGATATTAATGGTTTTAAGTTTATTATTACTCCCAATAGTTTCTTTCAGATTAATTCAGCTAACATGGTTAATTTATATAATACTGTTAAAGATTATGCTGGTACTGGTAATAATTTATTAGATTTATATTGTGGTAGTGGTACTATTGGGATTTATTTAAAAGATAATTTTAAGAATGTTTTGGGAATAGATAATGTTTTAGAAAATATAAATAATGCTAATAAAAATAAAGAATTGAATAATAGCAGTAATATTAATTTTAAATATGGTGATGCAGCACTACCAATTGCCAATAATTATGATGCTATTATTGTTGATCCACCAAGAAGTGGATTAAGCAATAACGTAATTAAAAATTTAATTAAGGCTAAAGCCAAAAAAATAATCTATGTTTCCTGTAATCCTAAAACTTTAAAAAGAGATTTGGATTTACTAGAAATTTATAAATTAGATCGATTAACTGTTGTTAATATGTTCCCTAGGACTAAACATATTGAGTGTGTCGTACTATTACAATTAAATCATTAATATTTTTACAAACATTTGTTTACTTTGTCGGTCTGCTTTGATATAATTTAATTGGGTGAATGTTTATGCTGAATGCAACTAAATTAATAAGATCATCTACTGCTGAGTATTTAACTTACATTGCTGCAAC
The DNA here is from genome assembly GCA_964440405.1 of uncultured Muribaculaceae bacterium. Classification (GTDB taxonomy): domain Bacteria; phylum Bacillota_I; class Bacilli_A; order RF39; family UBA660; genus DAOSVX01. The sequence continues at coordinate 6,734 of CAYTSB010000037.1, read as the reverse complement.
TGGCAGTAATGAAGAAAATATTGAAATGCGTTATGAAGATGAAAATATCTGGTTGACTCAAAAAATGTTAGCTACTCTTTATGATGTAGATATTCGTACTATAAATGAACATATAACCACAATTTTAAATGATTGCGAATTAGAAGAAAATCGAACTATCCGGAATTTCCGGATAGTTCAAAAAGAAGGAAAAAGAACAATTAATCGCTATGTTAAACACTATAGTTTACAAATGATAATTGCGATTGGTTTTAAAGTAAATTCTAATCGTGCCATTCAGTTTAGAAAATGGGTTAACCAAATAGCAAAAGACTATACAATTAAAGGTTGGGCAATAGATGATAATCGTTTAAAAAATGACGGTTCTATTTTAACTAAAAAGTATTATGATAAATTACTTCAAAAAATAAGAGAAATTCGTCTTTCAGAGCGTAAATTCTATCAAAAAATAACTGATATTTATGCAACAAGTGTTGATTATGATAAAACTGCTAAATTAACCCAAGATTTTTTTGCTAAAGTCCAAAATAAAATGCATTTTGCTATTCATGGCCAAACAGCTGCTGAAGTTATTTATAATCGTGCAAATATGGAGAAACAATATATGGGTCTTACTACTTGGGAAGATGCACCCGATGGTAAAATTCAAAAATATGATGTGGTTATAGCTAAAAACTATCTAACTGATAATGAACTAGCCTCTTTAGAAAGAATTGTTTCTGCTTATCTTGATTTAGCCGAAGATATGGCAATTAGACAATTGCCAATGACTATGGAAGATTGGACAAAAAGATTAAATATGTTTTTAGAAGCTGCTGATCGGGATATTTTAAAAGACGCTGGAAATATATCAAGCAAAATTGCTGAGAAGCATGCTTACTTAGAATTTGAAAAATATCGGATTATTCAGGATTTAATTTATGAATCAGATTTTGATAAATTAATAGCTAATATTAAAAATATAGAAACAAGGTAAAGATGAAAATAATTAATGCTAAAAATAATTTAAATAAAGAAGAATTGGAACTGATTAAAAATAATATTGTGAATAATGACCTTATTATTTTTCCAACAGAAACAGTTTATGGTATTGGAGCTAATGCTTTTAGCAGCGAGGCGGTTAAAAAGATATTTAAAGCTAAAAAAAGAGCTATGGATAATCCTTTAATAGTTCATGTTAGTAATTATGAAATGATTTTAAGATGTGTTAAAAAGATAGATAATATTGAAAAAAAGTTAATAGCCAATTTTATGCCCGGACCATTTACTTTAATCCTGCCTAAAAAAGATATTATTCCTAATGAAGTAACAGCTGGCTTAGATAGTGTGGGAATTAGAATGCCTGATCATAAAATTGCCTATGATATTATCAGTTACTCTAATACTCCTTTAGCAGCTCCTAGCGCTAATGTTTCAACTAAACCCAGTGGTACTAAAATAAGTGATATTAAAAATGAATTTAAAGATACTGTTAATTTATTTATTGATGGTGGTGAGGCTTTAATCGGTTTAGAATCAACCGTTGTTAAAGTCATTGATGATATCCCTACTATTTTAAGACCAGGCAAGATTACTAGAGAAGATATTATTAAAGTAGTTGGTAAATGTGAATATAGTAAAAATATTAATGAATTAATAAACGATATCCCTGAAAGTCCGGGTCTTAAGTATAAGCACTATGCCCCACAGGCTAAAACGCTGCTTATTTATAAAGAAAACGAGCAAGAAATGATTAATCTTGTTAATCAAAATATTATTCCCAATACGGTAGTTATTGGATTTAAGGAACATCAAAATTTTATTAAAAGTCAATCTTTTATTAGTTTGGGAAGTATTAATAACCTAGATGAAATAAGTCATAATGTTTTTAGCAGTTTAAGAAGTGCTGATACCTTAAAACCTGATTTAATTATTATTGAAGGCGTTAAAAAAGATGGCCTGGGTATTGCCATCATGAATCGCTTAATTAAAGCCAGTAACCATTATGTTATTTTATAACTTCTATTTTAATAACATCTTTAATAATTGGTGGATAAATTTCTAATATCTCGCCAGTATAGTATACTTTTAATTTATCTCCCACCTGGTAGGTATTATCAGTGTTAAAAGTAATAATATCCCCAATATTTGAATACTCTTCATCTAAAGTTAAAGTAATGGTTTTGTTATTTATTTTATTAATGGTTCCAGTTAAATAAGTATTACATAAATCTTCAGTAATATTTAAATTTAAATCACCAAAGATAATTCTATTATTGCAGATTAAAATTTTATAGTTTTTAAAAGTATAAACTGTTTCATCATTATTTAAATAATCGGTTTTATCACTTGTCTTATTAATAATATCGTAAATAGTAATCATTCCTTCTTGGAAGGCATCTTTCAATTCCTTATTTACTCCATTTCTAAAACTAACTGTAATATTATTAATACAACTTAAATAATAAGAACGATAACTCTGGACATAAAAAGTCAAATCATTATTACAAGGAGTATAATTATTAACGCTAATTTCAAATTGTTCGGTCAGCAAGTTTTTTTGTTTACCGTAAATAAATTCTTTTTTATAGCCTTTTATCCATTCTCTATCATATTCCACAAATTTATAACCGATACTATTATATTCAGTTACACTGCCATCGTTATAATCTTTTATTGTTATTCCTAAAGTTATTAAAGGTTTTTGATTATTGTTAAAACGATAGATATCTATTATGTAGATACTTAATATTGAAATTAATAATCCTATTAAAATTAAGATAATAATTTTAGATTTCTTTTTCATATAACCCTACTCTCTAGTTAAATTATATAATTAGAAAGCTAGTTTAGCAAGTCAAACTTTTAATGCCTGTTTTAATTTTCTAATGACCTTTTTTTCAATTCTAGAAATATATGATTGACTGATTCCCAACATTTCTGCTACTTCTTTTTGAGTATATTCCTTAGTATTATTTAAACCATAGCGTAAAGTCATAATTTGTTCCTCTCTGGAGTCTAAATTACTGATTTCACTTTGCAGCAAAGCCTGATCCATTTTACTTTCAAATTCTTTAGTAACAATATCTTCTTCTGTACCCAGAATGTCTTCTAAATGAAGTTCATTACCTTCAGCATCATAATTAAGAGCATCCTCAAAACTAATTTCACTTTTTCTTTTTTTATTCTTTCTTAAAAACATTAAAATTTCATTGGCAATACATCTTGAAGCATAAGTAGCTAATTTAATGTTCTTATCAATTTTATAGGTATTAATTCCTTTAATCAGACCGATAGAACCAATGCTGACTAAATCTTCAATATCATAGCCGGTATTGTCATATTTTTTAGCCAGAAAGACAACAAGTCGCAAATTATGTTCAATTAAAATATTACGAGCGTGTTCATCTCCCTTTTGAGCCATGATAAGATATTTTAATTCATCATCTTTAGCAAGTGGCGGTGGCAGAATATCAGTACTGCCAACAAAAAACAATTCATTATAGTTTTTTAATAATTCCCTTACCAATTTTTTAATTAACTTAATCATTTTAATTCCTCCATTATCTTGTTATTTAGTAAAACATGAATGCCATCAATATTAAATTTAGTCTTGGATATTCCCAGAATAACATTATTTTTACTGCCCATATTTTCGACAGTAATTTTTTTAACTTTAATACAGTTTAATAACCCTTCATAGTTTAATGATTTATAAGGAACATAAATAATATTTTCAATTAAATTAGGAGGCACTAATGATTCTTCAATCATAATAATTGGCTTTAAACTAACTGGATCAATTAATTTATTTCCAGTATCTAAATAAGCTCTGGTATTAATTTCATAGCCATTACTTAAAATTATTTTAACATTATGGTAATAATGATAATTATTTTTTAATGATTTTGTTTCTTTAATATAAATATATAAAATTATCGGTGAAAATATTAATAAAAATATATAATTAATACTTAGTCCTTCATAAAAAAAGATTAAACCATCCTGTTTATAACTGAAAGTAACATTAAGATAATAAAGAAAACCTCCTAGAAGAATACTGGTTGTATATAAAAACAATAGGTTTTTTAAAGTATATTTAAGATTCTGATAAGAAAAGCTGATTATAATCATAATAATACTGGTAATAATTTTTAATAAAAACAAAGTAAAACTATTAAGAGGCAGAAAAAGAAAAAAGATAGTTAAACTCCCAAAAAGGCTACCTAGAAGTAATCTTATAAATCTCGTATGTCTTTTCAAAACAATATCAACTACTAATAAAAGCAGTAAATCAAAACCAAAATTAATTAATAAAATTAAATCTAAATAGACAGTCATATCTCACCATAGTTTAATTATAAAAAAAAGACACAAACTATTGTGTCGAATTATATTAAATATCTTCTCTATTTCTAAAAAATGGTGGAATATCTAGTTCGTTTTCATATTCATCTTCTTCTTTTAACTCACTTCTTGGTAATTGTTCATTAATATCGATCTCTTCATTGTCAAATCCAGTAGCAATAACTGTAACAATAACTTCATCATTTAAATTTTCATTAATAACTGCTCCAAAGATAATATTAATATCAGTATTAGCAGCAAGTCTAACTGTTTCAGCAGCATCTTCTGCTTCAAATAATCCTAATGAATTACCACCAGTAATATTAATTATTGCATTAGTTGCTCCTTCAATTGATGTTTCAAGAAGTGGGCTTGATACCGCCTGTTTAGCTGCTTCAATAGCTCTATTTTCGCCAACTCCAACTCCAATACCAATTAAAGCGTCACCTTTTTTCTCCATAACTGTTTTAACATCGGCAAAGTCCAAGTTAACAAGACCAGAAACAGCGATAAGGTCACTAATTGAACGAACTCCACGAAGTAAAACATTATCTACTTCTCTAAAGGCATCAAGCATTGGCGTTGATTTATCAATTATTTCTCTTAAACGATCATTAGGAATAACAATTAAAGTATCAACATGTTTTCTTAGTTCTTCTAAACCAACCAAAGCCTGTTCTGTTCTTTTTTTACCTTCAAATCTAAACGGTTTTGTAACTATACCAACAGTTAAAGCTCCTAAACTCTGAGCAATTTCAGCAATTATCGGTCCAGCTCCAGTTCCGGTTCCGCCACCTAAACCACAGGTAACAAAAACCATATCAGCACCTTTTAAAGCATTTTCAATCTCACCACGAGATTCCATCGCAGCTTCTCTGCCAACCTCTGGATTTGCTCCTGCTCCCAAGCCATCAGTAACAGTTGCTCCAATTTGCAACTTAATTTCTGCCTTACTGGCATTTAGTACCTGTAAGTCAGTGTTGGCAACGATAAATTCAACGCCTCTTACTCCTGATTCAATCATTCGATTAACAGCATTACAGCCACCACCGCCAACTCCAATAACTTTTATTTTAGCAATTTGATCCATTTCTAACCCAATCATATACACTCTCCTCAATTATCAAAAAAATATCCAAATATTTTTCCCATTAAACTATCATTGTTAACACTAATTCGTTTGTTTGCTTCTCCTAATTCTCCTTGTTCCTCGGTGTCAAATATTGAATATGATTTGTCTCTTAGTTTTAATTTTTCATTAAAGTACTTAATCATTCCCAACACAACACTATATCTATTGTTTCTAATACCGAGTTCATCAATTTTACCAATTAAAACATTTTTACTAAAAGTCTCTTCCACTAAAATAGAAAAATCTGGTAACTCAGATAAGCCTCCTGTAATAATTATATAACTAATTTCTTTTTTTGTTAAGAGGTTTATTTGTTTTTTTGCTAAATTAAGTATTTCAGAGATTCTACTCATACAAATTTCACTTAATTCAAACTGGTTAATTTTAATGGTTTCACCTAATTTATTAGCTAATTCTTCGACTTCATCTACCTCAGCTAATCTTTTATGAGCTAATGCTAAATTATTTTTTAAAAATACAGCATCTTTCTTATTAACTTTATAAATAAATGATATATCACTAACTAAATTACTCGCTCCTAAATTAATTGTTTCACTATTAGTAAGAATCCCTTTATTAAAAACTGATACCGTTGTTGTATCTTCACCCAAATTAATAATTGCACCAATACTATTATCAGTTTCTTCTGTTTTATAAGTATAGTAGTCGCCAATTGGACTAACTATTAAGTCAGTTACTTCAATTCCTAATTTTTCAAAACAACTTAAGATTTGATAGATATTCTTTTTAGAAACAGTAATTATAATTGTTTTTACTTTTAGCTTACTCGCAGTAATTTTCCTTGGATTTTTAAATTCTTTATTATCATCAGCAATAAAACTTATAGGTAGAATTGTTGCCAGTTCCATATTATTTGGAATTTTATTATAAACTGATGCTTGAAGAACTCTTACAATATCCGCTCCCCCAACTACCTTTTCAGAATTAGTAATAGTTGTTACTCCTTCACCAAGAGAAAATTCACTGTCAATTGGATTAACATTAACTAATACTTTGTGGATTTTTAATCCTAGAGTTTCTTCGGTTTGCTTAAACAAATTCTTTAATTCTTCAATCAAACCCTCTTCACTTGTTATTAGACCATCTTTAATTGATTTAGTTTTAATATCTTTGATTGTTAAAACATGAACCTTATCTTTAATAAGTTCTGCAACTAATAATTTAATTGTATCACTGCCAAGGTCAATACTAGCCATTACTTTTCTCATATTAAAACCATCCTATATTCGTTAAAGTTATTATACAATAAATACTT
>CAYTSB010000036.1:0-8948 GCA_964440405.1 uncultured Muribaculaceae bacterium | reverse complement strand
GATGCCATGAATATCGAAGGGTTAGGAGAAAGAATAGTCGAAGATTTTTACAATTTGAAAATCATTAATACTTTTGTTGATATTTATCATTTAAATAGCCGGAAAGAAGAATTAATTGAATTAGAAGGTTTTGGTAATAAAAGTGTTAATAATTTGTTAGAGAGTATTGAAAACAGTAAAGCCAATTCTTTAGAAAGACTATTATTTGCTTTAGGTATTCCTGGAATAGGAGCTAAAACTGCTAAAATTCTTGCCAAAAATTATTTAAATATTTATGATCTAATGAATACAACCGAAACGGATTTAAAAAACATTTATGATATTGGAGATATTCTTGCTAAAAATGTTGTTGAATATTTTAAGGAAGAAAAAAATATAGAATTAATTAATAATTTAATAGCATTGGGTGTTAATTATAAATATATTGATAATTTAAATACTAATGAAAATTTTAAAGATAAAAACATTGTTATTACTGGTACTTTATCTTTTATAACTCGTGATGAATTAAAGATTATTTTAGAAAACTATGGTGCTAATATTACTGAATCAGTAAGTAAAAAAACTGATTATCTTATTCTGGGAGAAAACCCTGGAAACAAATTAGATAAGGCAAAAGCACTAAATATTAAAATAATTAATGAAGAGGAATTAAAGCAGCTATTATAAATAAAAAATTGCTTATAAATATATAATGTAGTATAATTAGAAAGACAAAAGAGGTGAAATTTTTGAAAAAATTTTATCAAGAAAACAGAATATTTATTATTATGATGGCGGTAGTTTTGATTTGTCTAGTTATCATTGTATCTTTACTTTTAATCTATTTTTATAAAGGAAATAATAAAAGTAATTATGGCAATCGTTTAGATGATATTAAAGAAGTACCAATAACTGATAAAAAAATCAGTGAACTAGAAAACAAAATTAAAGAAATTGCTAAAGTGGAGGATTGCCGCGTTAGATTATCAGGTAGAATATTATATATCTCTATTACCTTTGAAGCAGGAGCAGACTTAATAACATCCGAAGGGAAAGCTGCCACATTATTAAATGAATTTAGTGATGAAGAAAAAAAATTATATGACTTTCAATTTACAATTAAAGAAAATAAAGAAGATGGTTTTATACTAAGTGGAGCAAAGAGCAAGAACAATGCTACATTAGTATGGAATAACAATAATAATTAAGAGAGGTTTTATGAAATCTAAAAGAAAAACAATATTTATAGCAGGAGGAACTCTATTATTAGTTAGTTTACTATTATTTTTATTCTTTTATTTTAAAGAAGGTAATCGTATTACTTTGTCTGAAAAAGAATGGATTAGTGATAATAAGCATTCAGTAATTAATTTTGCCGTAGTTAATGATATAAATGTTTTCGGCAAAGACGGAGAAGGAGTTTATTTTAAATTTTTAAATGACTTGGCAACTGAATATGAACTTAGTATTAATCCAATACCTTATGCTTATGGAAATGTTCCTGATGGATTATCATTATCAACTAAACAATCATTAAAAGATACTGATATTGTTGTTTATCAGGATCATTATGTTCTTGTTGCTTTAAAAAACGAAAAAGTAACCAGCATTGATTCTTTAAAAAATGCTAAAATCGGGGTTTTAAATAGTGATATTAATAATATTCGTAATTATTACAGTGGACTTAATTTAATAGGATATAATAATAGTACAGTTTTAATTGATGACTTTAGAACTAACAGTGATTTAAATTATTTATTAGTTTCAGCTAATATGTTAATTGATCAAATTTTGAATAATGATTATTATATAGTTTATCATTTTAGTGATATACCTTTTTATTACACTTTATCATTTGTGGCTGATGATAAATTGACATCTATTATAACTAAATATGCTAACACCTGGCTTGATGAAAAATTTGAAAAACATTATAATGAATATTTGTTAAAATTATTTTTAAATAATTTAAGTATTCAGGAAAAAGATAAAGATATTTTAACTAGCAAGGTATATAATTATGGTTCAGTAAACAGTACTCCATTTGAAGTAATTATGTCTGGTAATTATGGTGGCATCAGTAGTATTTATTTACAAAGATTTACTGATTTCAGTAATGTTGAATTTAAATATACTAATTATAGTAATACTGATGATTTAAGAAAGGCAATTGATCGAAGTCAAATTGATTTATATTTTAATTATTACAATATTGGTAGTAAATTTAATGAAATAAGTACTTTATATAATACGGAAATAGCTATTGCTACTAATAAAGATAATTATCTAGTTGTTAATTCTTTAAATTCTGTTAAAAACAAAACTGTTTATGTGGAAGAAAACAGTAATGTTTATAACTATTTAAAAAACCATGAATTTACTAAATTAGAAACTTATAAAAATGAAAAAGAATTAAAAAAATATAAAAGGCAAGGAGTAATTATTGCCATAGAAAATGCCAGTTATAAATATTATCAAAATAATATTTTAAAAGATTATTCAGTAAGATATACTGAAACTGTTAATATCAGTTATAATTATAAATTAAATGGTGACGCGACTTTAAATAAATTATTTACTAAATTTGTTGCGTTTCAAGATCCGGGAGAGTTAAAATACCAAGGTTTATATTCATATAGTCGAACTAAGGCTAATGGAACTTTTATAGTTGAATTGGCTAGATATGCTTTATATATGATTGCAATTGGTCTTATAGTTTTATACTTTGTTTATAAATCTAGGAATAAAGTTAAAATCGGTACCAAAATTAGAAAAGAAGACAAAATAAAGTTTATTGATATGTTGACCTCTTTAAAAAACAGAAATTATTTATCAGAAAATATTCCGGGATGGAACAAAAACACCATTTATCCCCAAGCTGCAGTAGTAGTTGATTTAAATAATGTTAAGTATATTAATGATACATATGGAACTAATGAGGGAGACAATCAAATTAAATCAGCGGCTAATATTTTAATTAAAACTCAATTGGATAATTCAGATATTATTAGAACTGATGGTAATGAATTTTTAATTTATATGGTTGGTTATGAACAAAAAAGAGTAATAAGTTATATTCGTAAACTTTATAAAGAATTTAATCATTTACCATATGAATATGGAGCTGCTATTGGCTATAGTATGAGAACTGATGATTTAAAGACTATTGATGATGCTATTAATGAAGCAACTCTAGATATGCGTACTAAAAAAGAGATGCGAGAGTAAAAAAAATGAAGATTAGGCTTAAAAACATTTACTTAAATTTCAGAAAAATAATAAGTCGTCCTGAAATGGCTATTTTGCCAGGGCAATTAGCTTATTTTTTTGTTCTATCAGTAGTGCCAATTATTACTTTAATTGGTTATACTGCTTCTTTTTTTAATTTGCCTTTTACTTTTATTGGTGAATTTATTGAAAATTCATTTTCTAAAGAAACAGTAGAATTAATAATGCCAATTTTAGGTAATGTTAAATTTGATATAAAATTTATTTTTCTTATTTTAGTCGGTTTTTATATAGCTTCTGATGGATGTAAATCTTTAATAATAACTTCTAATGCGATCTATGGAATTGAAACTAACAATAAAATTAAAACTAGAACTAAAGCAATTGTTATGACAATGCTGATTGTTGTTTTATTTCTATTTATTCTAATAGTGCCAGTATTTGGCAATAAAATTATTGATCTTATTAAATATGTTAAAACTGATGAAGCAATAGTTAGAAATATTGAAAAAATATTTTATTTTCTAAAGGGTCCTTTTACCTGGCTAGTTATGTTTATCTTTATTAAAATTATTTATACTATGGCACCGGATAAAAAAATATCAAGTATTAGTGTTAATAGAGGAACGATATTCACAACAGTATTATGGACAATTATGACTTTTATTTATTCTTATTATGTAACTCATTTTGCGAGATATGATTTACTTTATGCCGGTTTATCCAATATTGTTATTTTAATGTTATGGGTTTATTTATTAGCAGTTATATTTGTTATCGGACTAGCATTAAATTATAATGAAGATCAAAAATTGGAAAAAACAGGAATTATAAAACAAATTTAAAAGCAGATAATAATACTGGTACACACAAGTACTACTTAGTGTACCGTATTATTTTTAATATCAATCTAGTATAATTAACTAACGATATTAAAAAGTAGTATTTAGAGAAGATTTTGTCTTCTCTTTTTTAATGCAATTTTAAAAAAACAATAGTATAATAATACTATGGTGATGCTTGTGCAAGATAAAAAATTAAAGTTGTTCTTTTACTACGCAATTGTTATTATATATTTGGAATTTATTTTTAAAATATTTGCTTTTAAGAAAGTATTTAATATTGGTAGTTTTTATACCTTTTTATTTACTATATCAATTGCCTTGTTTTTACAATTAATTAGTAATTTTTTTGGCTCGAAATTTAATAAAATTTTAACTTATGTTATTACTGTAACTTTAATTATTTTATTTGCTTTTCATTATATCCATCACAAACTGTTTTCGACTATCTTTTCTTTCTATAGTATTGGTTTAGCTGATCAAGCCTGGGATTTCAGAGGTGTGGTTTTAAGTCAAATAATAAATTCGTGGCTGCAATTGATTTTAATGTTTATTCCTTTAATATTACTTATTATTTTTAGAAAAAAACTTCAATTTCATGCATCAAAGCCCAAGCAGAAAGTATTAATTGCCATTTTAACTTTGATTAGTTATTTTAATGTTATGGGTTTATTTATTAGCAGTTATATTTGTTATCGGACTAGCATTAAATTATAATGAAGATCAAAAATTGGAAAAAACAGGAATTATAAAACAAATTTAAAAGCAGATAATAATACTGGTACACACAAGTACTACTTAGTGTACCGTATTATTTTTAATATCAATCTAGTATAATTAACTAACGATATTAAAAAGTAGTATTTAGAGAAGATTTTGTCTTCTCTTTTTTAATGCAATTTTAAAAAAACAATAGTATAATAATACTATGGTGATGCTTGTGCAAGATAAAAAATTAAAGTTGTTCTTTTACTACGCAATTGTTATTATATATTTGGAATTTATTTTTAAAATATTTGCTTTTAAGAAAGTATTTAATATTGGTAGTTTTTATACCTTTTTATTTACTATATCAATTGCCTTGTTTTTACAATTAATTAGTAATTTTTTTGGCTCGAAATTTAATAAAATTTTAACTTATGTTATTACTGTAACTTTAATTATTTTATTTGCTTTTCATTATATCCATCACAAACTGTTTTCGACTATCTTTTCTTTCTATAGTATTGGTTTAGCTGATCAAGCCTGGGATTTCAGAGGTGTGGTTTTAAGTCAAATAATAAATTCGTGGCTGCAATTGATTTTAATGTTTATTCCTTTAATATTACTTATTATTTTTAGAAAAAAACTTCAATTTCATGCATCAAAGCCCAAGCAGAAAGTATTAATTGCCATTTTAACTTTGATTAGTTATTTTATATCTATTTTAGCTTTGTTGCCAAATAAAAATAAGATATATTCGTCTTATCAGATGTATTTTTTAATTAATGACTCGACAGTAAGTGCGTATACTTTAGGTATTCTTACAACAGCCAGAATAGATCTAATGAGAACTGTTACTGGTTTTGAAAGCAAACAGATTTACACTGAAGAGAAAAAAGAAATAAAAAAAGAAGTTGAATATAATATACTTGATATAGATTTTAATAATTTAATTAGTGCAACCGATAATTCAACTTTACAAGATATGCATAATTATTTTAAAAATGAAACCCCGGCTATGAAAAATAAATATACAGGATTATATAAAGGGAAAAATTTAATTTTTATTATTGCCGAAGCTTTTAACGAAATAGCAGTAAAAGAAAATGTTACTCCTACTTTGTATAAATTAACTAATGAAGGATTTGTTTTTGATAATTTTTATTCACCAGTATTTTTAAGTACCACTGGGGGAGAATACCAAGCAGTAAATGCTGCTCTTGTTACTGGCGAGGGAAGAAAAGCCTGGTATAAAGGAGATAAATATTTACCATATGCTTTAGGGAATGCTTTTGGCGACTTGGGATATGATACTTATGCTTTTCATGACTGGACATATAGTTACTATGGCAGACAGAAAACAATGCCTGAATTAGGTTTTAAAAACTATTTGGCTTGTGGTAACGGTTTGCAGAAATTAATGAATTGTAATAGCTGGCCTAATAGTGACTTGGCAATGGTTGATGTCACAACTGATAAATTTTTAGCAAATGACAAGCCTTTTGTTACTTATTATTTTACTATTAGTGGTCACACTCACTATAACTGGTTTGGCAACTCAATAGCTTACAAAAACAAAAGTATCGTTAAAGATTTGAATTATAGTGATACAGCGAAGGCCTATTTAGCAACTCAGATTGAACTAGATAAAGCATTGGAATTATTAATTACAAGATTAGAAGCAAGTGGTGAATTGGAAAACACAGTAATTGCCTTAGTAGGAGATCATCATCCCTACAATATGGCAACAGGAGTATCAAATACCCCTGATTTAACCATTATTAATGAATTATCAGATCGCAACGAAAAGAAAGATGGTATAATAGAAATTAATCGCAGTAATTTTATTCTCTGGAATCCAACTACTGAAACGAATCATATTAAAAAAGTTGGTAGCCAAATTGATGTTTTGCCAACTCTACTAAATTTATTTGGAGTAGAGTATGATTCAAGACTTTTAATTGGTAAAGACATTCTAAGTGAAATTCCGGGATTAGCAATATTTTCTAATCGCAGCTGGGTAAGTGATAAAGGAAGATATTATAGTACTTCAAAGAAATTTGTTTTAAAAGAAGGACAGGAAGTAACAGAAGACTATGTTGACACAATGAATAAAAAAGTTGCTAATAAATTTACTATGAGTAGTTTGTTAATGACTAAAAATTATTATAAAATAGTATTGGGAGAGTAGTATGTGTGGTATAACAGGATTTATAACCAAAGATGAAAATAAAGAAGAATTAGTTTGTCAAATGATGAAAAGACTTAATCATAGAGGACCAGATGGTGAAGGAATATTCATTGATGATATTATTGCTTTAGGGCATAAAAGATTATCAATAATTGATTTAAATACTGGTAGTCAGCCAATGTTTAATGAAAATGAAAGATATGTAGTTATCTTTAATGGCGAGATTTATAACTATTTAGAATTAAAAGCAGAATTAGAAAAAAAAGATCACTACTTTAAAACTTCTAGTGATACTGAAGTGCTTTTACATGGCTATGAAGAATGGGGTTATCTTTTACTTGAAAAACTTCGTGGGATGTTTGCTTTTGTTATCTGGGATAGAGAAAAGCAAGAGTTATTCGGCGCAAGAGATCAATTTGGAATTAAGCCTTTTTATTATTACTATGATGATAAAGCTTTTATGTTTGCATCAGAAATAAAAGCGTTTTTAGACCATCCGAGTTTTAAGAAAGAATTTAATAAAGATATTTTAATACCTTATTTATCTTTTAATTATTCGCCAACCAGTGAAACTTTCTTTAAAAATGTCAGAAAGCTAGAACCCGGCAATTTCTTTGTTTATAAAGAGCAAAAACTAATAATTAAAAGATATTTTAAATTAAGATTTAAAGAAGAAGAACATAGTAAAGAATATTTTATTGATAAAGTTGCTGAAGTTATGGAAGATTCAGTTAATAAACATATGCTTTCTGATGTCGAAGTAGGATCTTTCTTGTCAAGTGGTGTTGATTCATCTTATTTAGTATGCCTAGCTAAACCGGATAAAACTTATACAGTAGGTTATAAAATTGATAAATATAATGAAATAGCTTATGCTGAGGATTTGGCTAATAGATTAAACATTAATAATACTAGTAAAATAATTACCAAAGAAGAATATTTTAAAGAAATACCTAAAATAATGTATCACATGGATGAGCCTTTAGCAGATCCGGCGGCAGTTTCTTTATATTTTGTTTCTAAACTGGCAAGCAAGGATGTTAAAGTAGTATTGTCAGGTGAAGGTGCCGATGAATTATTTGGAGGGTATAATTATTATCGTGAAGAAATAGATTATAAATTCTATAATAAAATTCCTTATTTCATTAGAAAATTTATTTCATTATGTTGCAGTTTGTTGCCAGAGGTAAGAGGCATTAACTTTTTAGTTAGAAGAGGCCAGAAACTAGAAGACAACTATATTGGAGTTACCAAAGTATTTAGTGAAAGAGAAAGAAAAAGAATAGTTAATTTTAAAGACAATAAACTTAAAAATAAAGATATTACTAAATGGGTCTATGATGAACAAAAAAAAGAAAATAATGTGATTAAAATGCAGGCCATTGACATTAATTTCTGGTTAATAAAAGATATACTTCAAAAAGCTGATAAAATGACCATGGCGAGTTCGATAGAAGGTAGAGTACCATTTACTGATGTTGAAGTATTTAACATTGCCAGAACTCTTCCTTTAGACTTAAAAGTATCTGCAGAGACTACTAAAGTGGCTTTAAGAGAAGCGGCAAAAAAAGTAATACCTAATGAATCCTATAAAAAGAAAAAATTAGGATTTCCAGTTCCTTTAAGAGAATGGATGAAAGATGAAAATATCTATAATTTAATTTCCGAAGCTTTTGATTCAGAAATAAGCTTAGAGTTATTTAATAATAAAAGAATTCATAAATTATTAGATAAAGCATCTAATCCAAAGAATAAAGACAAATACTGTTATAAAAAGGTATGGACTATTTATTGCTTTATTATTTGGTATCAACAGTTTTTTACATAAAAAAAGTTGAAATTATTAGAAATTATGATATAATTTACTAGTAATTTAATTTGCGGATGTAGTTTAGTGGTAGAGCTCCAGCCTTCCAAGCTGGTTACGGGAGTTCGATTCTCCTCATCCGCTCCAAAAGATAAAATCATCGCACCAGTGCGATGTTAATTGATTAAATCAATCG
>CAYTSB010000035.1:0-9058 GCA_964440405.1 uncultured Muribaculaceae bacterium | reverse complement strand
TACCGATTTTGAAGAAGTAATGTTAACATTTAATGAAAATTCTACATGGCCTATTACTACTTTAGGATTCGAGCCTCAAGATAAAAGATTTAATGTCAGAAAAATTGATGAAACAGTATATTCTTTTAGAATTTTAAACTTTAAAGATGGATTAACTGTTCCCTGTTATACATATCATACTGTAGAATTAGAAAAAACTTGTGAAATTTCGGTAGCACGAGAAAAAAGATATGAATATGGTTATTTAGATCGTTGGAATGATACTATTGAAGGCGAAGAGATAGCTTACCAAGAGCAATTAAGACACGAACAGAAACAAAAAGGAAGACTTTCTAGAACTGCTTTATCTAAAAGACAAAAAAAATTATTATTAGAAAAAATTAATAAGTAAAAAGATGAGAAACCTCATCTTTTTTTTAAGTTAATTTAACATTAACTATTTTACTTACTCCCGATTCCTGCATAGTTATCCCAAATAAGGTATCTGCATACTCCATTGTTCTTTTTTTATGGGTAATAAGAATGAATTGGGTTTTATCTTTGATACTATTAATGTATTTACCAAAGACATCAACATTAGCATCATCTAAAGCATCTTCTACTTCATCCAAGATACAAAATGGTGCCGGTTTGATATTTAAGATAGCAAATAACAAGGATAAACTGGTTAATGCCTTTTCACCACCACTTAATAAGGCAATTGAATTTAATTTCTTACCTGGTGGTGAAGCAATAATTTCAACTCCAGTTTCTAGAATATTATCTTTATCTGTTAAAATTAATTTAGCATCGCCACCTCTAAATAATATTTTATATACTTTAGTAAATTCGTCTTTAACAAGATTAAAAGTAACAGTAAATTTATCAATCATAATTTGATCCATTTCGGTAATTATTTCTTTTAAATTATTAACTGATAACTCTAGATCTTCCTTCTGAGTACTTAAAAAGGTATATCTTTTATTAATTCTTTCAAATTCACTAATGCTACCAATATTAACTTCACCTAAAGTTTTAATTTCCTGTTTTAAAGAGTTAACTTTTAATCTGGCAATACTCTCTTCTAAGTCTAATTGATAATTATTACAAGCATTTTCATAAGTTAATTGATAATTTTCATTTAGAGTTAATAATAAATTATCTAATTTAACACCTATCTTACCTAAAGCTATTTCTTTATCTTTAAGCTCATTATTTATTTTATTAAATTCACTATTATATTCATGGTACTCTTTTTCTTCATTAGTGATTTCATTAAATAAATCTCTTTTTTGTTTCTTTAAATCTTCTAATTCTTTATTAACAATTTCTTTTTCATTAACTTTTTCATAATAAGTTTTTAAAATATTTTCTAATTCTTTATCTAGTGTATTGTCTTTAATATTTTTAATTCCCTTGATAGCCGATAATTTGTTTTTTAAATCTGCTTCTTTATTATTTAAATCAGCTAATTTTAAATGGTTTTTTTCTTCTAAAACAGTTAATTCTTTTAAAATATTATTGAATTTAAGATCACTTAGATTAATTTCTTCATTAATATTTTTAATATTTAATTCTAATTCTTTACTATTATTTTTTAATGCACTTAATTCTTTTTCATATTTTAATAAATTATTTTTTTCTTCCAGCATACTATAGGTTTCTTTAACCTTACCACCAGTTAAAGATCCACCGGTATGAAGTATTTCACCATCTAAAGAGACAATCCGGTAACGATAATTAATAATCTTGCCAATCAAGTTTAAAGAATCAATATTTTTAGTGACAATAACATTGCCCAATTGATTTTTAACAATATTATCATAGATATTATCATTAGTGACCAAATTAGATGCAATATCAATAAAACCATTTATTTCTTTTAAACGATTTAAAATATCTATTTCAATATATCTTGGTTTTATAACATTCAAAGGAAAGAATGTCGCTCTACCTAAACTATTATCCTTTAAATAATTAATAGCTTCCTTGGCACTTGTTTCATTGTCAACTACAATAACGTTTTGATTAAATCCGAGAATGGTATCAATTGCGGTACTATATTCACTATTAACACTAATTAATCTCCCTAAAACATTGTGAATCCCCTTTAATCTGGGGTTATTTAAGACATTTCTAACAGCATAAGGGATTCCAGTATCTTCTTGTAAATTATGTTTAATAATATTGATTTTATTGTCTAAATTATTAATATTCTGATTAAGACTACGATAATCACTAAGATAATTATCTCTTTTTAATTTTAAATTATTTAAATAAATCTCTTCTTCTTTTTTGGTATCAGTTATTTTAGTTAAATCCTTATTCAAGATTTCAAGATCCTTTTTAATAAGTTCAACATTATTTTTGATTATTAATTCTTCTTCTTTATATTTTAATAAATTATTTGCTAAAGAATCATTATTAACACTATAATTTTTTCTTTCACTAACTACTCTTTTTTCACTTTCTAAATTAGATATTTCATCAATTAATTTCATTATTTTTTCATTTAATTTAGTAATATTTTCTTCTAATTTAAGATTATTTAATTTCATTTTTTCTATTTTAGATGTATCTTTTTTATTCATTGTTTCAATTAAAAGAATTTTTTGTTCCAGAGTTTCTTTAGCTTTAATTAAAGAATTGGATTCATTATTTAGACTAGTAATATCATTAGCTATTAAAGCCACCTCAATATTTTTAAGTTCACTACTTAAATTTAAATATCTACTGGCTATTTCGCTTTGAAGTCGAAGTGGTTCTAAAGATAAAGATAGCTCATTAATAATTAAATTAATTCTAGAAAGATTATCAGTAGTTTTATCTAGTTTTCTTAAAGATTCTTCTTTTCTTTTTTTATATTTTAAAACTCCAGCCGCTTCTTCAAAAATTATTCTTCTTTCATTAGGATGAAGATCAATAATTTCCTGAACCTCTCCCTGACTGATAATGTTAAATGTTTCTTTACTGGCACCACTATCAATAAATAAATCTGTAATATCTTTAAGTCTTACTTTGGAATTATTCAAATAATATTCATTTTCGCCGTCATTAAATAGCACCCTTTTAATTTCAATTTCACTATAATCACAATTTAAATAGCGATCGTCGTTGTTAAAAACCAAACTAACACTGGCTTTAGTAAATGGTTCTCTAGTTTTACTGCCGGAAAATATTACATCAGTCATTTTACCAGTTGCTCTAAGACTTTTAGTACTTTGTTCCCCTAAAACCCATTTAACGGCATCAACAATATTGCTTTTACCGCTACCATTAGGGCCAACAATTCCAGTTATATTTTTATCCAAATTAAATTCAGTTTTATCCGCAAATGATTTAAAACCATAAGCACTTATATTCTTTAAATACATAATTATCTCTTTCTTTTCTCTGCTTCTTTAATAAATCTTTTAAATATTTCATTATGAGGACTTAATTCAGGATGGAATTAAGTACTCATAATATCCACTACTTTGCTTGTTTATTG
Source organism: uncultured Muribaculaceae bacterium (assembly GCA_964440405.1). GTDB lineage: Bacteria > Bacillota_I > Bacilli_A > RF39 > UBA660 > DAOSVX01. Next base: position 5,589 of record CAYTSB010000035.1, on the reverse strand, counting down.
ATTGCATCCATAGCTGCCATCTGCTCAGCTTCTTTTTTACTTTTGCCGGCACCTTTGCCATAAATAATACCATCAACCTTAACCCTTACTTCAAAACTTTTATTATGAGCCGGGCCTTTTTCATTAGTAATTTCATATTCTAATGTTTTTTTATTGGTTTGAACTGATTCTTGTAAAATTGATTTATAATCTCCTAAAAATAAAGTCTTTTTTTCAATATGAGGAATAATAATTTTATGAATATATTCCTTTACTGAATCAAAGCCAAGGTCTAGATAAATAGCAGCAATGATACTTTCAAAAACATCAGCAACTATTGTATCATTAATGTTATTTAATTGACCATGACCAACTTTGATATAAGAAATTAGATCAATATCAGTGGCATATCTAACTAAAGCCTGTTCACAAACATAGCTAGCTCTAGTTTTACTAAGTCCACCTTCTTCAAAATTAGTGTTCTTATATAAATATTCACTAACTACTAGTTCTAAAACTGCATCACCTAGAAATTCTAAACGTTCATAATTTAATAAACTTTTCTCATTAGCATAGGAACTATGAGTTAAAGCAATCTCATATAAACTCTTATTTTTAGGCTTCAAATTATATTTTTCTAAGAATTTCATATCATTCACCTTTTTAATTATACCAAATTATCATTTGTTTTAAAATATATTTTATTATTTAGTAAATTGTGTTAAAATTACTTATGTGATAAATAATGAAAAAAATTATAATTAAATTAATCAAACTATATCAGATAATGCCTCTAGAGAGTCATAAAATGTGTCGGCACATTCCAACATGTTCTAACTATACTATTGAAGCAATAAATGAATATGGTGTATTAAAGGGTCTGTTTTTAGGTTTAAAAAGAATATCAAAATGTAATCCCCTAGGAACATATGGTTATGATCCTGTTGTTAAAAAGGAGAATTTGAATGAAAATAATTAAAAAAATAAGTATTGTAATAATTCTAGGACTTGTGGTTAGTGGTTGCTTAAAAAGAGATGATCTAGAAGATGTTACTATCTATACTACTGTTTATCCAATTGAATATTTAACTCATAAACTATATGGTTACAATTCAACAATTAAAAGTATCTATCCCGATGGCGTTGATATTAGCAAGTATACTTTAACTGCAAAACAAAAAAGTGATTACAGTGAAGCTGCAGTCTTTGTCTATAATGGTTTATCCAGTGAAAAGAATATTGCTGCTGAATTCATTAATCGTAATAAAAATTTAAAGATTATTGATGTTTCTCAAGGTATTAATATAAAATATGCGATTGAGGAATTATGGCTTTCGCCATCAAATTATTTAATGCTTGCTCAAAATATTAAAAACAGATTAAAAGAATATATTTCTAATAAATATATCGAAGAAGAAATTGATAATAATTATAATGAATTAAAACTGGCTATTTCTGAAATCGATGCTGAATTAAAGATAATTGCTGAAAATGCTAATGTTAAAACTATTGTCGTCAGTAACGATATGTTTAAATTTTTAGAAAAATACGGGTATGAAGTTATATCTTTACAAGATGGAGATAATATTAGTACTACAACTTTAAATAGGATTAAGAATTTGTATAATGATGATAAGTTAACTTATATTTTTGTTAAAGAAGATGAAGAGATTAATGATACTATTTTAAATCTTAAAAACAATTATAAAGCACAATTAATTAGTATTAGATCAATTACAAACTTAACTGACGACGAAAGAAAAGATGGCGAAGATTATATTTCTTTAATGCAGGCTAATATCACGAAAATCAAAGATGAAATGTACGAATAGAATTGACTAAAACACGAAAATAAACTATAATTAATTCGTAGCTTTTGGAGCAGTACTCAAGAGGCTGAAGAGGCGCCCCTGCTAAGGGTGTAGATCGGGTAACTGGTGCGAGAGTTCAAATCTCTCCTGCTCCGCCATTTGAATTTAAAGACTTTTAAGTCTTTTTTTTATTTATTTCAAGTAATATGTTAAAATATTAAATAAGAAATTCTTTTTTAGAATTTGAATAAAGAATTGGAGCTTTGATTATGAAAAAATATGTTGCATTATTTGATTGGGATTATACTATACAAAAAAGTTATGCTTTTACAACATGGTCTAATTTGTTAATTTCTAAAGGAATTGTTGATGGAGATTTTTTATTAAATAATGAAATTCTTTTAAATTCCTATCGCGAAGGGAAAATTAATCATAATCAGTTTGCTGATAAAGGAATGCAATTGTTTAGTAAATACCTTGACGGAGTTAAAACTCAAGATATCAAATCCATAAATGACGAATTTAAAAATTTGAATGATGCACTCATATATCCAATAATGAAAGAAATAATATTTCCTATCTTAAAAGAAAATGAAATAGATATTATCATTATATCCGGATCGCCCCAAGAAGCTTTAGAATTATATAAAAACGAATTCGGAATTAAAAGTATATTTGCGATGAATTTTGATAAGAAGGATGAAAAATATTTAGGTACTTATCAAATAAATACTGGTACATCTGAGAGTAAAGAAAAAATTATCGATAATTTTACTGCTGCAAATGATGTAGAAGTGCTATTTGCCTTTGGAGACTCTATTTCCGATATTCCATTATTAAAATGTGCGAAATGTTCCTTTGTAAATAATAGCAAAAGATTTCTTGAAAAAAACGATATTTTATATTTGGATTTTGAAGATGAAAAAGCAAAAAAAATAATTACTGAAAAAATGTCAGAATTTATCAATAATAAAAATCATTTCCAAAATTAATAAAATCTCTATTTTTATTAAACATTTTTTAATTAAATGGTATAATATAGACTTGAAAGGAAGTATTTTATGGCAAATAACCATGATATTCACTGTAAAATAGATTCATATCTAAATAAATTAGATTATCAAAATGCTCCAGCAAGAGAAAAATATGACATAGTAAGATTAGCTTTATTTAAATATTGTTTTGATGAAATTAAAGAATCAACTTTAGATATTGATATTGAAAAATATGACTATCAACATATTGAAGCATTACTTATTGAAATGCATAGTAAAATTAATGATAAAACTAGTTTTTTCAAAAGTTGTGTTTGTTGTATTTTGAGAATAGTCGGAAAATTACAAAATTCTAAAATTGTATGGATAGAAACTACAAGTAATGGTGACCCAAGTGTTACTTTTACAAAAAGCGGTAAATGGAGCGAATTAATTACAATGAAAAACACTCCTTATCTTACAGCTACAATAGTTACATTACAAACATTTCAAAGTTTATTACCATATTTAGAAAAACACTCGGAGGAAGCATTAATTTTAGATTATGAATTTGAATAAAAAAAATTGTAAATTTTACAATTTTTTATTTTACTTGCATTTTCTCATTAATAAATTTTATTGCTGATTTTGGATTTAATTTATACATAAAATTCATGGCTTTAGAATCTGATCCAACAAACATTTGAAATTTATTTTTTTCCATTCCTTTAATAATTTGTTCTGCAGCTAATGATGAAGAAAGCATTTTAATACTGCCATTCCCTTTTTTTACTTTTATTTCGGCATTAGAATTTTTAGCAATATTAGTATTTATTGCTCCCGGAAATACAATTGTTACATGAATATTAGTATTTAATAATTCAGCATATAAGGCTTCAGTAAACAGCTTCATAGCTGCTTTTGAGGCGCCATAGATAGATTGACCTGGAAAAGGAAAAAATCCTCCCATACTTGAAATATTAACTATATGGCCATCATTACTTTTAGTTATTATGGGTAAAAACAATTTCGTTAATTTAAGTGGTCCAAAAAAATTAACATTCATTACTTTATATATAATATCCATTTCTAATTCACTAAAATTAATAAATGGTTGAATAATTCCGGCATTATTAATTAAACAGTCAATATTGGAATACTTTTCCGCACATTCTTTTTTAAAATTATTAATCGATTCATCATCGGCTATATTAACAACATAGGCATCAAAATCACCTTTAGTCAGTTCTTTTGTTTTATTCAGTTCTTCCTCGTTAATGTCAATACCTATGACATATGCTCCTTTTTTTAATAATTGCAGTGTTAAATCTCTACCAATACCACTCCCTGCTCCAGTTACAATTATCCTTTTGTTTTTTATTTTCATTTATTTTACTCCTCTTCTACCATAAATATATTATAACTTATAACAGATGGATTTGTACATAAATTTTACTTTTACTTAACAAAAAAACGAAAGTAAAAATTACTTTCGTTTAAATTTTTGAGAATTACTCAACATTAATAATTTTTTTAGTTTCTTTTGCTTCTTCTTTTGGTAATGTTATTTTTAAAATACCATCATCAAATTTAGCCACAATGTTTTCTGAATTAACATCTCCAATATAGAAACTGCGTTTGAATTCTCTTGAATATCTTTCTTTTCTGATATAATTTTTTGATTCATCGCTTTTTTCTTCATTTTTAGAAACTGAAATGGTCAGATAATTATCGTTATATTCAATATTAACATCTTTTTTATCAAAGCCATAAGCATCCATTTCAATATGATATTGATTATCTTTTTCATAGATGTCACACTTTAATCCATTAGTTTCCTTAGATGGAAGAAAATCATCAAAAACATCATCCAAAAAGAAATTTCTCGGTATTAAATTCATAATATTTCTCCTCCTCCCATAATAATTTTATCAAATTAATTAGCACTTGTCAACAATAAGTGCTAATTAATTTGAATTTCTATTATCTATAGTATTCAATAAATTTTTTAATATACTATTTCTAAAACATTCTTCTATTATTAAAGGGGTTAGAATAAATGTATTTTTTTACATCGTTATTCAATCCATCATTAGTTGAAACTTCCTGTGTTTTAGCTGTTGTTTTCCTTTCTCCAATTATTATTCTAACGCTTTCCTTTTTAGTAGATTTTTCTTTATATAATTCGGCTAATTCTGCTATTTCTCTTTCAAATTCTTCCCTATCTCTCATATCTTGATTTTTAGAAAAAAGTACCCATGCAGATAATCCGGAAGGATTTTTTAAATAATCTTTTTCTTCACTCTCACTCATTGGAATTACAACTTTCATTACATTTAAATAATCCACTAAACAATGACAATAACGATTATAATCTACAGCTTTTAACATTTCTACAATAATATTAATAAAAAGCGGCAGAAATATAGATGCTGTGTTAAGATTAAGAGTAGTTAACTTTTTTTTGTAACTACTTACCGGAATATCAGAATAGTCTTTTGAATTTAAAAAAACATAAAAATTTTTAATATCAAGAATATAACTGTTATCAGCAACATCCTTATAAAATTTGAATTTGCTAACTGTATTCATCGCAAAAGCTACTACAATGCTAATTAACCACGCTAGAGCAAATGCCATAAAATCACCTCTTTTAATAATTGTCTTATATTATCTATCTTATTTAAATCAAAGTCAAGGCTATCTAACACAAAAAAACTAGATTACTCTAGTTTAATTTTTTAATTAAATCGTTTCTTACGATTTAAGAATAATGCACAGCCAGCGACGCCAATGAATGATATTATTCCTAAAGTAATATAAAT
>CAYTSB010000034.1:0-9603 GCA_964440405.1 uncultured Muribaculaceae bacterium | reverse complement strand
TTGAATGGAACTTTTTTTAAACCCTTTACCGTGTTTACAGGTATCTACGACACGGTGGAAAAGATCCGGGAACTATGTATAAAAACATTTATGAAAAAGATTTAGTTTTAGCTATCAGTTTATATTTGGAAAAAGAGTTGAATGAAAAAGGAGCATCAACAATTCTGACAAGAAGCGGTGATTATGACTTAAGCAAACCTAATGCTTCGTATCGTAAAAAAAGTGATTTTGATAATCGGATTAAAATTATTAATGAAATCAATTCTGATCTTTACTTATCTATTCATTTAAATTATTTGCATTTAAGTCAATATTACGGTGGCCAGATTTTTTATAACCAAAAGTTCAGTAACAATTATAAACTTGCTGTTGAACTTCAAGATTCCTTTAATCATTATTTAAAAAGCAGTCGAAAAATCAAATATATTCCTGAGTCAAACTATATGTATGAAAAATTAACAACTCCTGGTGTTTTAATTGAATGCGGCTTTCTTTCTAACCCTGGTGAAAGAAGTAAATTAGTTACAACTGATTATCAACAAAAAATAGCTGAAGTTATAGTAAAGGGAATCATTAATTATTATAATTAATTTATATTTTTAAAATAGAAATTTATGCTATAATGTTTATATTAGGGAAGTGTGGTATGGCAAAAACTTTTAAAAATCTAGACGAACAGATTACTATTTTAAAAAGCAAAGGTCTTATAATCGAAGATGAATCATATACAAAAGATATCCTTTTACGAGAAAATTATTTTTTTATAAGTGGCTATCGTCATCTTTTCTTAAAGTCAACCAGTGACAGACAATTCATTCCGGGAACCACTTTTAGAGAACTTTATGCAATGTTTAATTTTGATCGTCAAATTAGAAATATAATGTTTAAAAATTTACTGATTATTGAAAATAACATGAAAAGCATTTTTTCTTATCAGCTTGCTAAAAAATATGGTTATCGTGAAAAAGAATATTTAAGACATTCTAATTTTAACACTTCTTATGAAAAAATGAGACAAGTTAATGATTTATTAAAAAAGATTAAAAGACAAATCAGAGTTAATGGCTCACAACATTCCGCAAGCAGTCACTATATTAATAATTATGGTTATATTCCACCATGGGTAGTTGTTAAGGTTTTATCTTTTGGTTTGGTTAGTGAATTATATACAATTATAAAAGCCAGTGATCAATTAGACATAGCTAATATTTATGGGATTGGAGTAGATGATTTATTAACATATCTACCAATTCTTGCTAATTATCGTAATCTTTGCGCTCATGAAGATATTCTTTATAATCATCATACTCAGAAGGTGATTAATGATACTAAATATCATAATTTTTTGAAAATTCCAATAACTGATGGCGAATATATTTATGGTAAAAATGATTTGTTTAGCTTAGTCATTATTTTAAAATATATGTTGCGAGAAGAAGAATTTACTTTGTTAATAAATGAACTTGCTTATGAAACTAGTATCTTAGAAGGCAGATTAAAAATTATTAAAATTGATAAAGTTTTAGATCAAATGGGCTTTCCAACCAACTTTAGAGAACTAACTAAATTTAAATAGTTAAAATAATATTTATCTTTTATAAAAAAACATAAGATTAAATTCGCTGAAAGTAAATTTTTGTAAAAAATATTTGATAACACTTTTTAAAGTGTTTTTAATTTCATTGATTTTTATTCGTAAATACAAGGATTAGTCATGCTATTACTTTGCTCTTGACAAATGTTTTTTTATATAAAAAATATAAGTTTTATAAATGTCAAAAAATTCAAAGTGTTAAAAAGTGTAAAAAAAAACAAATTTATATTGATTAATTAAATGTAGTCTGATATAGTGAATATAGCGTACAAAAATATGGTTGGGGAGCTATATGTTATGAAGAAAAATTTATTGGAAGAATTAATAGTAGTTAAAAGAAGCGGACAGAGAGTGGGCTTTAATGGCACAAAAATTGCCATTGCTATTAAGCGTGCCTTTGATAGTATTGGTGAAGATTTTAACGAAAAGGATATTAACAAAGTTTATGAAAATGTTTTAAAATACATTGAAGAAAACTATGAAGGTAGAAAAACAATAAATATTGAAGATATTCAAGATATTATTGAAGATAAATTAAAACAGAATGGACAGTTAAAAGTTTATCAATCATTTAGTGAGTACCGCTTAAAAAGAGCTGCTTCCAGAAAAGCTTTTGGTATAAAGCAAGAGCATAAATTTGTCAAAGTTGTTGAGAAGATTGCCAACATTAATAATAATGAAAGTAATATTAAACCATTAAAAGCATTAATGGATTATGGTAAAACCATTGCTTCAGAATTTAGTAAGGTTTATGTTTTGGATAATAAATATATTAGACTTCATGAAGAAGGCAATATTTATATTCAGGATTTAGATTACTTTGCTTTAGGATTTTTACAGTCAGTTCATTTAAAATATAGTAATTTAAATATAAATAATGATTATTTTTTTAAACTTATTAAGCATCTTATTGATGTAAAAAAAGAAATCAATGGTGAAATTTCAATTAATAGAATAGATTTTGTTTTAGTGCCGTTTGTTTTAAAAAGATATCAAGAAGTTTTTAAACAAAATATAATCAACTATTTAAATTTGGGTGGTTATGAAAACTGTTTGAACTACAATAAATTGGAAGAAAATATTAATAAAATCAATAAAATAGAATTTGATATTAACTTCTACAGTCAATTTATTTTAAATAATAATATGAGGAATATTTTTGAAAAAGCTCATCAAAGTACTATGTTATTTATTAAAGATGAATTAGTTACTAATTTGAGAAACTTGTTAGAAATTCTAAATCAAAATCAAGAGTTGAATTCCAAATATAATATTTCGCTAGGAACTAATAATACTTATGAGGGAATATTAATTACTGATAGTTTGTTAAGTATAGTTGAAGATCTAAATTACTTCGAAAATATAACAGTAATAGTAAAGATTGCTAATAAAAATAACCAGGGGTTAATTGCTAAAGTTTCTAAATTAATTGCTAAAAATAAAAATATTGCTTTGTCATTTATTAACTCTTCTTATAATAAGGATAAATACTATGAAATAGAATACTTCGGTAATGGCAAAAGAATATTTGAAAATATCAATAGTGATGAAAAACAATCGGTTGGCAGAATGGTTATTGCTTCAACAGTTATTAACATTTCTAGAATTGGTTTAAAAAGTAAAAACTTAAAAAATTTTTATTTAGAATTGAATGAGACTTTAGAGTTAGTAAAAAATGAATTGATTTCGGTTTTTGAAATTTTAGGAAATAAGAACAAGGATAATTACAATTTGTTATTTCAAAATAATATTTTGGATGACGAGAAATTAGAATTTAATCAAAAGATTAGAAAAGTAATTAAAAACGGAGTATTAAATATTGAATTGGCTGGCTTAAAAGAAGGCACTAATTCTTTGGAACAAGACAGATTAAAACAAAATAAACTTTTAATAGATATTTTGAAACACATTAATATTAAAGTTAATGAATTTATTGCCGAAACAAAATTAAATTTTGTCATTAGTGAAAGCAATGATAAAACCGTATTAAAAGAATTAATTGCTTTAGATAAGTCTATCTTTGGTATTAATAAAAATGTTACAGAAAAGGATTGTTACTGCTGTATTGGATCGATGTTTGATTATAAAGAAAATATTTTGGAAGATTTAAGGCAAATGGCTATATATCAAAAATATTTAACAGGAGGCTGTTTACTGGAAATTGGTTTAACTAAAAATAGTACTGAAAAAAAGATTGCTGAATTAATTGAAAATTTATATGATTGTGATATTGGATTTGCTAGATTCACGATCAAAAATATTGGTGAAAAAAATGATAGTTAGTGGCATGAATAAATTAACTTTAATAGATTATCCGGATAAAACAGCATGTATAATTTTTACTCAAGGATGTAATTTTAGATGTTCATTCTGCCAGAATAGTTCATTACTAAAGGCATCTAATGAGTCACTGGTTCAGGAAAAAGAAATACTTGATTATTTAGCTAAAAGAAAAAAAGTGATTGACGGTATTTGTATCAGTGGTGGTGAACCATTAATGCAAAATGATATTAAGGAATTTATTAAAAAAGTAAAAGAAATAGGAATTTCGGTAAAGTTAGATACTAATGGCAGTTATCCGGACAAACTTAATAATCTTATTCAAGAAAATTTACTTGATTATGTGGCAATGGATATTAAAAATGATTTTAAAAGCTACAGTAAAATTACTGAAATAAAAAATTTTAATCTTGAAAAAATAAAAAAAAGTATTGATATTTTAAAAAAATCAAATATAGATTATGAGTTCCGAACTACAGTTGTTAAAGAATTTCATACATTTGATAAACTGAAAAGCATTTGTGAATATATTGGACCTAAAGCAAAATATTTTATTCAAAACTTTAGAGATTCTGATGATGTTCTAAGAAAAAATCTACATGGTTTTTCTGAAGAAGAATTGCTTGATATAATTAAAAAGTTAAATGAAAAATATCCTAAGGTAACACTTAGAAATATATAAATTTATACAAGAAAGAAATGGGAGGAAATTATGTATAAAGTAAGAAAAAGAGATGGAAAAATTGTTGCTTTTGATATTCAAAAGATATCTGATGCAATAGTTAGGGCTTTTGAAGCTGAAGAAAAAAAACATGATGAAAGTGTAATTGATTTTTTAGTCTTAAAAGTTACTGCTGACTTTGAGCCTAAAATTGTTAATAATATTGTTGATGTTGAAGATATTCAAGATTCAGTAGAATCAATATTGATAAAGGGAGGATATGCTGAAGTAGCAAAAGCATATATTTTATATCGTCGATTACATGATAAAATGCGTAACATGAAATCAACGATTTTAGATTATAAAAATGTAGTTAACAGTTATATTGATGTAACTGACTGGCGCGTTAAAGAAAATTCAACAGTTACTTATTCTGTTGGTGGACTTATTTTAAGTAATTCAGGAGCGATAACTGCCAACTACTGGTTAAGTGAAGTTTATGATGATGAAATTGCTAATGCTCATCGCGAATGTGATTTTCATTTACATGATCTATCAATGCTAACCGGTTATTGTGCTGGATGGAGCTTAAAACAATTAATTCAAGAAGGATTAGGCGGAGTTCCTGGTAAAATAACCTCATCACCTTCTAAACACTTATCAACATTATGTAATCAAATGGTTAACTTTTTAGGGATTATGCAAAATGAGTGGGCCGGAGCACAGGCTTTCTCATCTTTTGATACTTATCTAGCGCCATTTGTTAAAGTTGATAATTTAAGTTATAAAGAGGTAAAGCAATGTATTCAATCATTTGTTTACGGAGTTAATACCCCAAGTAGATGGGGTACTCAGGCACCGTTTACTAATATTACTTTAGACTGGGTTGTACCAAATGACTTGGCGGAGTTAGAATGTATTATTGGTGGTAAAACAGTTGACTTTAAATATAAAGATTGTCAGAAAGAAATGGATATGATAAATAAAGCCTTCATTGAAATTATGATTGAGGGCGATGCTAACGGTAGAGGATTCCAATATCCAATTCCAACTTATTCAATTACCAAAAATTTTAATTGGGATGAAAATGAAAATAATAAACTATTGTTTGAAATGACGGCAAAATACGGAACTCCTTATTTCTCAAATTATATTAATAGTGATATGGAACCAAGTGATGTTAGAAGTATGTGTTGTAGATTAAGATTAGATTTAAGAGAACTTCGCAAGAAATCAGGTGGATTCTTTGGCAGTGGCGAATCAACTGGTTCAATTGGAGTTGTAACCTTAAATATGCCAAGAATTGCTTATTTATCTAAAGATAAAAAAGAATTCTATGAAAGACTAGAAAAATTGATGAATATTGCTGCTCGCAGTTTAAAAATTAAAAGAAATGTTATTAGTAGATTGTTGGAAGAAGGATTGTATCCATACACTAAAAAATATTTAGGATCATTTAAAAATCATTTTTCTACTATTGGATTACTTGGAATGAATGAAGCCTGTTTAAATGCCAAATGGCTTAAAAAAGACTTGACCGATGAAGAGGCTCAAGAGTTTACTAAAGCAGTTTTAAATTTTATGAGAGATAAACTCTCTGATTATCAAGAGGAATATGGCGACTTGTATAATTTAGAAGCAACACCAGCTGAATCTACTACTTATCGTTTAGCAAAAAATGACAAGGCGAAATATCCAGACATAATTACTGCTTCTGATCCAGATGATACCCCATATTATACTAATAGTTCTCATTTGCCAGTAGGATTTACGGATGATATCTTTGCAGCGCTTGATATTCAAGATGAACTTCAAACATTATATACATCGGGGACTGTATTCCATGCTTTCCTAGGTGAAAGATTAAATAATTGGAAGGCAGCTGCCAATTTAGTAAAAAAAATAGCTGAAAATTATAAGCTACCATATTATACAATTAGTCCAACTTATTCTGTTTGCAGAAGCCATGGCTATATTGTTGGTGAAGTTAAGAAATGTCCGACTTGTGGTGAAGAAACTGAAATATATAGTAGAATCACTGGTTATTATCGTCCAGTTAAAAATTGGAATGATGGGAAAGCCCAAGAATTTAAAGATCGTAAACTTTATAATTTAGATTGTTCAAAGAATAAAAAAGTAAAAAAATCAAAAGATGCAATATATCTTTTTGGAACAAAAACTTGTCCAAATTGTAAAATGGCAAAGCAATTACTGGAAAAAGCTAAAGTTGATTATAAATTTATTGATGCTGAGCAAAATCTCGATTTGACAAAAGAATTTGAGGTTAAACAAGCGCCAACATTAATTATATTAAAAAATGGTAAAAGAGAAAATGTTGTCAATTTGTCAAATATTAAGAAACAAATAGAATCATTTAAAATATAGGAGAATTTATGTATGATGTAATAATCATAGGTTGTGGAATGGCAGGAATGACCAGTGCAATCTATGCAGCAAGAGCTAATAAGAAAGTGTTGGTTTTAGAAAAAGAAAGTATTGGCGGTCAGATCGCATCTTCACCGCTCGTTGAAAATTATCCGGGTTATATTTCAATTAGTGGTAGTGAACTGGCTAATAATATTTTTGAACAAGTTTTGAACTTAGGTGTTGAAATTGAACTTGAAGAAGTTAAGGAAATTAAAAACGGCAAAGTTAAAAAAATAATAACTGAAAGTAATATGTATGAAACTAAAACCATTATTATTGCTACCGGTGGCAAGCATAGAACTTTAGGAATAAAAGGTGAACAAAAATATTTTGGCAACGGCATTAATTTTTGTGTAGCCTGTGATGGAGCGTTTTATAAAAATAAAGTGGTGGCTGTTGTTGGCGGTGGTAACAGTGCAGTTGTTAATGCAATTACTTTAGCAACTATTTGTAAGAAAATTTATGTTATTCAAGACATGGATCACTTAACTGCTGAAGCGACTTTAATTAATAGAATAAAGGATTATGAAAATATCGAAGTTATTTATAATTCAGCAATAACTGATTTACATGGTGATAATGAATTAAATGGAGTTACCATTAAAAATAAAGATAAAGAAAAAGAATTGAAAATAGATGGTTTATTTGTTTCAATTGGTTTAATTCCTCAAAGTGAACTGGCAGAAAATCTGTTGAGTATCAATGAATTTAATTATATTGAATCAGATAATTGCACTACAGAGATTCCAGGAATATTTGTTGCTGGCGATTGCCGGGATAAAAATATTAGGCAATTAACAGTTGCGGCCAGTGACGGAACAGTTGCAGCTTTGGCAGCAATCAATTACTTAAATAAAGACTACTCACAAAAGTAGTCTTTTATCATACATTATTATAGGTGATTAACATGGATAGAGCCCTAACAGGAATAGTAATTGATCCGGGACATGGTGGAACCGATCCTGGAGCTGTTGGCAATGAAATAACTGAAAAAGACTTGAATTTAAAAATTTCAAAATATATGTATGATCGATTTAAAGAGTTAGGTATACCAGTATCTATAACTAGAACAGATGATACAACCTTATCTCCAAGCGAAAGGGCAAAAGAAATATTAGATTTTTATGGTAATAGCAGAAATGTAATAGTTATTTCTAATCACATAAATGCCGGAGGTGGGAATGGCAAAAGGGTGATGAATTAATTGTTTGTATATTGACAGTAAAAATCGTCGTTTTATGAATAAATGAAAAACAAATTACTCCAAATGAAAAATTTTTAATAATTTCTAATATGGTAAATATAAAAACAGTATATAAAAAGGTCTTTAATTAAATCGACAAATTTCAAAAATTATTGACAATTTTCTTGTTTATGGTATTATAAAAATGTATATTAGATAAGGTATCTAAAATACAAATGTAAGCTTTTATGGTTTGCATAATAAAGGCAAGGGCAGAAAATGAATGGCGAAGTAATTTTAAATGCAAATAGAGTAAAACGAAGTAAAAAGGTTAAAAAATCTGCGAAATTGGCTTTACTCATATTATTGCTACTGCTAATTATCATTTATGTTCTTATCGGAATTATTTACAGCAGCGGTAGTTTTAGCATCACCTTAGATAGAAACTTGTATTTAAAAAGAGGTCTTATAATTTATGATGATCCAGAATATAAAGTTTTTAGATCAGAATTATTTGCTGAAACCGTAGAAGAGTTTGACAATATTTCTTACAAATGGCTCCCAGAAGATCTTGATAATTATAATGGTTCTCATAATGGAGATAATTATGTGGCCTATTCATTTTATATTGAGAATATGGGTACGGAAGTCGCTGACTACTGGTCAGAAATAATTGTGGCAGATGTCATAAAAAATGTTGACGAAGCAGTAAGAATAAAAGTTTATCGCAATGGTGAAGAAACAACTTATGCCAAAACAGCTAAAAGTGGGCAGCCAGAACCGGGAACAATTCCATTTAAATCAGATACCTTAGTAGTTATGGATCATGCAGAAAATTTTGCACCTGGCGATATAAACAAATATACAATTGTCTTGTGGTTAGAAGGCAGCGACCCCGAATGTACAGATAATGTTTTAGGCGGGGAAATTAAAATTGAAATGGCATTTAATTCAGAAAATGCCGATGAATAGGAAAGAGGAGTTTATTTATGCAAAAAGAAAAAAGATGGCATACCCAACGTCTTAGAAATTTAGTTGTAATTTGCACATTGTTAGCGATGCTTTTAGGTGTTACAACTTATGCTTGGTTTGTTGGTTTGCAAGAAGTCAATGTAACTAATTTTGAAGTTGAAATTGCAGCAATCGACGGTTTATCATTGTCATTAGATGGCGTAACTTTTTCAGAAAGTGTAACACCAGTCATTGTCAGTGAAGGCTTAAAGCCAATGTCAACTATTGGTGAGATGGATATTGCTTCTTCAAGAATGAAAATATATGAAAAAGCCAGTTACACAGCAACTACAGGCGGCTTTAGACTTATAACTAGTCTTGTTGATAATGCAACCGCAGAAAAAGATGGATATGTAGAATTTGATTTATATATCAAAAATGAGTCTGGAACTGAATATGATGAAGCGTGGACAGAAGCCGATGAAGAAGGTATTTATCTAACTACTA
>CAYTSB010000033.1:0-10469 GCA_964440405.1 uncultured Muribaculaceae bacterium | reverse complement strand
TTTTTTCCAGGAAAATTGTTGATATCTACAGCAATAAATGTTATGATAATTTTCAACTCAAAAAAGGGGGATTCTAAAATGGACGAAAGACTGTTAGAACTAATTGGCAATGGAGCTACAATTCAAGAATTAAGACAAGATTTAGGATTAAATAATTACCAATTAGCATTAAAGTTAAATTCCCTAAAAAACAAAGGATTTTTAATTGAAAAAACTTATAATGATGGAATAGGAACAATTATATTCTTACATCAAAATTTAGGTAAAAATAGAACTAATAACAATATAAGAATTTATACTGACGGTGGTAAAATTAGATTTTTAGCTATTGCTGATACTCATTTTGGCAATAAGAATGATCGATTTGATTTAGTTAATAATATATATGATTATGCTGTTAAAAATGGTATTCATTCTATCCTACATCTTGGAGATTTAATTGAGGGTCATAGTTTT
The DNA here is from genome assembly GCA_964440405.1 of uncultured Muribaculaceae bacterium. Taxonomy (GTDB): domain Bacteria; phylum Bacillota_I; class Bacilli_A; order RF39; family UBA660; genus DAOSVX01. The sequence goes on along the minus strand of CAYTSB010000033.1, from coordinate 10,013 downwards.
AATTTTGACAATAGTGATGAATTAAAGATGACTGATGCAATAGAAACAGGAGAATATATTATAAAAAACTATCCTAAAGATAACAGTATCGTAAACTATATTTTATTAGGTAATCATGATTTTAGAACAATTGCAAATCAAGGGTTTGATCTTTCATATTTAATTTCTAATTCAAGATTAGATATGGAATTTTTAGGTTATAATAACGCAACAATTGAACTTCACAAAGACAGTATTGGATTGCAACATCCTGCATCAATAAAAAATCACACTGTATTTGATGAAGAATTTGATCAATATTATGAAAAAATGGCAGCTAAACCACCCGTTTGTATAAGAGGTCATATGCACGACAGTTTATTTTACTCTTTTAATGACAGAATCGTTATTTGTGTTCCATCATTGTATAATAATCCTGCCGGAAAACCTCTAGGCGCTTGGGATATAACTTTATATTTTAATTCCCAAAGCAAAATTGATAATGTCGAGTTACAGTCTTTAGTAGTTGAACCAAAAATTATACCCGGCACTAAAATATTTCATAAAGTTAAACAAGATCCATTTGGAGGGATACATTTGTAACAAATGTTATAAAAAGCCTATGTAAAGATAGCCATTCCTAAAGACAATCCATTATGTTTAAAAATTAGCAAAAAATTCCACAAAAAAAAGTCTTAACTAATTTTGATAAGACTTTTTTCTATCTCTTCTAATGCTCGCCCTAGTTCTTTTTTGTTTTTGTACTCTTTCATATTCATTTGGAAATGGTTAGTTTGAATCATTTCTTTACTTCTACTAGAAGCCACATGAACTAGTTTATACTTGGAGTCAACTATATTTAATAATTTATCAATAGAAGGATATATCATAGAGATCACTTTCCTCACATTAATATCATACTAAACTTTTTTAAATTAATGTAGTTATTTACTTATATTTTACGATTATTTTACACTATTTCTTAAACTATCTAAAATAACAACCATCGCCCAAGTATCTTGTTTGCAGTATTCAATCAAGGCCTTTCTTTTTAATTCTCTTTCCTCTTTAGAAATATTAGCAAAACTTGCATACTCACAAATTGCTTCAACTCCATTTTTAACATTTAAATTATTATAAGATAAATTACTGAATACCGGCAATGTTTTTTTAATTGAATAAGACCCGCTAAAGCGTTCATCATAATAATTAACTATCCTGGCTTCTTCACTAGAATATCCTAATTCTTCATAAATTCTACTATTGGTTTTTAAAATATCAATTAAATCAAAGCCTCGATCATAAATATTTAAAAGCTGTTTTTTATACTCTGGATAGATATCACCTAAGCGCTTAATAACTCTTTTTTCAAATGATACATTCTGAGCAAACAAAGTTCCTTTATCCCCGGGGATTAATTCACAAAGTTTTTTTACCAATTCTTCTCTTTCATCATTAAAACTATGAGCCATAAAAACATAGTTATCATTATCTTTATTACATGCTCCGGGAGCTGACTCAATATGTAAACTAAACTCAAACGGTGATTGCTCATAGCATTTTTCACCAGTAAACCTAGGGATTGGACAAGGAAAAGTCTCAAAATCTAAGTGATATATAGGATATTTCAATAAACTTAAAGCATTCTGCAACTTTTCTTTATTAATATAAGGTTTATTATTTTCTAAAGCTTCTCTTTGAATAAAATGATTGGGATTTTTAATCCATGACAAAGGAATATCTAATAAATTAAGATAGCCTTCATTAATTAGGTCAATACCCTTATAAGTATTGCCATTCGGATCTTTAAATCCTGATTGATTATTAAGGTAATTTAAAGATGAATTTGTTTTAGGAATTTTACATCCACAGACTGATTTAAAATACTTGCATTCAGTTTGTTTTTTATATTCACAATAAACTCCTAAAGGATGGTTAGCTATCCTATTATCTTTAAGATACCCTTCTAACAAGATCCGATTAGTATCAACCACTTTTTGTAAATCGGCAGTTACTTTGGTTAAATCAATAAAAGTAACAATGTCATTGCCTTCATCATCAACATCATATTCCTTATTGCCATTATAAACATATTCATGATTTAAAACTGCCAGATAATATTTGATACCTTTAAGTTTAGCTTCATTTTTTGAGTTACGATATTCTCCTTCAATAAAATATCTTTGAATTGCTAAATCAAAAATATATTTTCCTTCTTTAAAACGATCATATAATTTGCTTTTATAATTATTATATTCTTTATCAGTCATTTCCTCAGTATAATCATAACCAATTTCATCTTTCAAATAATAAATATTATCTTTTTTATAAAAAATTGAATGTTCTTTTTTACCTAAATCTGCAAATTTTTTACTAGTAGTAGCTTTTACTTCAATAATATTAATGGCTTTATCAGCTTCATTATAAATATCAATATAGCAGAAATACTTAATACCATTTAAAGAGTAATCAAATCTTTCTTGTTTAAAAGTATCTAGTGAAGATACAATCCTTCCTTTAAAGTATTTTTTAGTTACTTTAGCTGCCAGTTCCTCTACCATTTTATAGTATTTCATCATTGCTTCTAATTGAGCATTTTTAACATCAATTAAATTTTCTTCTTCCCCTTCATCATTTATCTCATACATTACATTAATTAATTCTGTTAAATTATCAATTTTTTCTTTTTCTTTATATTCATCATAACTAACATCTGCATCTAATTTCTCTTTTTTTACTTCTTCTAATGCTCCATAACGAGGACATCTTGTATAGTTAATAAAATCCGTTTTACTTATAGCCATATCAACTTCACCATTTTCAGTATAGCATAAAAAAAGATATAATTTTATATCTTTTTGATTTTTAGAGGCAACATCTATTTTCAAAAACATTACTTACTGTATTTTCCTCACAGCAGCTATAACATGGTGTAAATGTATGTCTATATATATGATGGTTTACTATTCTGGTATTGCATGGACAAACATGTGGTATTTCGTGAACAAACTGACGGTGACATACTCTTTCTGTAGGGCACTCATAAACTGGGGGACATACTATTCCGGGATAACTTTCTCCCATGCCCATCCCCATGCCCATACAGCAACAATCGCCTGCCATTTCTTGTCTTGGTACTTCGTATTTAGGCATTTCTTTAGCTTCAGGATAATCCATACAGTTATTTTTCATATACATTACTATCACTCCTTTTCATTAATATACTATGAGTAATAGTTCTATTTGTTTGGGTTATTTTTAATTAAGTATAAATATCTATTATAAATTTTCTTACATACCTTATCATAATCTTTATATACATCTTTATATGCTCTTTCACTAACCCTATCATATAGTTTTTTATTAGCCAAAATTTTAATAATTTTATCAGCAAATTTCTTAGCACTGCTTGGAGCAAAAAAACCATTTATATTATCTTTAACAGTACTGGCCGTAATAGCTCCTTCTAAAAATAAAGTAGGTATTTTTTGACTAGCTGCTTCTATTTGAACCAAAGAATTTGTATCATATAAAGATGGAAAAATAAATAATTTACTTCTTCTGTAGATGGCTTTTAAAAGCTCCCGATCCTTAATTTCACCACATAAAATAACATTTTCTTCCAAATTATGTTCTTTTATCTTAGTTTCTAATAATTTTAAATCAATACCATTACCAACAAAAAGCATTTTAAATTTATATTTTTTGTGCTTCAAATGATTTAAAGCATCAATAATAAATAAAATGTTTTTTAAAATAACTATTCTTCCCACAAAAAGCAGAACTGTTTCATCAGGTTCTAAATTATATCTTTTATTAACAATCTCATTAGTTTTTAACCGATCTTCAATTAAAGTAAAATCAGTGGCATTATTAACAACTGACATTCTATTATTACAACCATATTCTTGAAATAATTCAATCATCTTTTTATTAACAGTCCAGCATTCATTACAGCGATTAAAGGTTTTAACAAGCTTTTTAGTTATTTTGGTTGCTATTTTATCTACTTTAACATATCTTAAAAAATCTTTTTTAAATTGACTATGAATAGTGGCAATCACGGGTATTTTACATTCATGAGCAACTTCTATTCCTAAACGACCTAAAGTAAATGGTGAATGAATATGAATAATATCAAAATTCTCAGCAATTAGTCTTTTTTTAATTCCCAGATCAAAAAAAGGTAAAGCCAAACTATATCCGAAATAAGGAAATTTTAAGCTATTAACTCTGATAATCTGATAAGGAAGTTTAATCTGATTGTTTTTTTTATTACCAAATGAAGGAGCTATAACAACTACTTCACCATATTTAGATAACTTTTTAGCATAATTATCAACAACCATTACTACACCATCAATTACTGGAAAAAAATTATCAACAAATAAACCAATTTTAATTTTATTTTTTTTTAATTTTTTTTTAACAAAATATCTATTAAATATATTCAGTCTTATTTCACCTCTTAATAATTATATTAAGATTGTCCATTTATTTTACTTTTATATCAATAAATATTTTAAATCTATTAAAATGGTAGTTTCATATTACCATTTTTAAAATTCTTTAACATTTTCTTCATTTCTTCAAACTGTTTTAATAAGCGATTAATCTCTTCAACTGAACGACCACTGCCTTTAGCTATTCTTTGTTTCCTACTAAATTTTAAAACATCAGGATTTTTTCTTTCATAAGGAGTCATTGATAAAATAATTGCTTCTACATGAGCTAAATCTTTAGGATTAATATTTACATTGTTTAAACCCATATTTCTAGCACCAGGAAGTAACTTTAAAATATTTTCAATTGGACCAAGTTTTTTCATTTGCTTTAAATTAGTCAAAAAATCTTCTAGATCATACTTGCCAGAGCGCATCTTTTTGGCTTGATCTAATGCTTCATCCTCACTAATTACATCTTCTACTTTAGATGCAATAGCTAAAATATCACCCATCCCCAGAATTCTTTCAGCCATTCTCTCCGGGTAGAACTCTGATAGACCATCTAATTTTTCTGAGTCTCCAACAAATTTAATTGGAATATTAGTTAAATGTCTAACACTTAAAGCAACTCCACCTAAAGTATCACCGTCTAATTTGGTTAAAATAGTTCCTGTTAAACTTAGTTTTTCATTAAATCCAGTAATAACATTAATTGCATCTTGTCCCATCATTGCATCAATTACTAAAATAATTTCATTTGGTTTGACTAGTGAATTAATATTGATAAGTTCAGTCATCAATTTATCATCAATATGAAGCCTTCCAGCGGTATCAATTATAATATAATCAAAATTATTATCTTTAGCATAAACTAAAGCTTCACCAGCTATTTCTTCTGGTTTTTTATCAGGTAAAGAAAATACGGTTATATCTAGAGTTTTACCAATAGTTTTTAACTGATCAATAGCAGCTGGTCGATAAATATCACAGGCGACCAGTAATGGCTTTTTATGATAGTTTTTACGAACATAATTACCAAGTTTCCCAGCAGTAGTTGTTTTACCAGATCCTTGAAGTCCTGCTAACATAACAATCGTTGGTTTTTTATCCACTTCTAAAGGAATATAATCTCCTCCTAGAAGACTAATTAACTCATCTTTAACAATTTTAATAAATAACTCTTCCGGTTTTAAACTTTTATTAACTTCCATTCCTAAAGCTTTTTCTTTAACGCTATTAACAAATTCTTTAGTAACCTGATAATTAACATCAGCTTCTAATAAAGCCATTCTTATCTCACGAATAGCATCACTGATATTATCTTCAGTAATTCTACCCATACCTTTAATATTTTTAAATGCTTTACTTAATTTATCACCCATTGATTCAAACATAAAATCACCTGTTTCTTATAATTTTGTTGCTACTATATTATATATTTCTGTACTTATTGAATCAATACTGCGCATTGATTCATTTACACTGCAAACAACTACCTTCCAATTAAAATAATCTGCTACCATTAATCCAGCTTTGTTTGCTCGTTTAAGATATTCTTTATCTTTTTCGTAAATATCTTTTTCTTCGTTACTGCGACGATTATCTAATAAAATCTCTCTTACTTTTTGATCAATCGTTAAGTAAATTACAGTATCAGGTCTAGGAAGTCCTAAATCATTAAATTCAAAATTATCAATCCATTTAGCAGCTTTTAAAATATCTCTTTTTAGATTAAATTTACCAGCTTGATGAACCATATTAGAAGTAGTATAACGATCCAGTATTAAAATATAGCCCTCCTCTAACTTCTTTTTTAAAAGCAAATGATAAGTAGCTATTCTATCTACTGCAAAGAAGCTAGATGCCACTTTATAATTAACGCAATCTACATTTTCACCAAACTGACCACCTAGATACATTCTTACTAGCATTGATTGATTTTCTGCATATGAAGGGAAGCTATGTAAAAAAACTTTATATCCAGCATTTGACAATCTTTCTTTTAAAATATTCGCTTGGGTATTCTTGCCAACACTATCTACACCCTCAATAACAATTATCTTTCCTTGCATAACTATCCTATCTTTCTAAAATATCATTTATAATTTTCTTAATATTATCCATACTATTTGTATCTAAGGATTTTAATATTTTTTGTTTTAATTTATAATTGCCCAGTTTTTTTTCATAATCATCTAATTTTTCTAAAACTATTTTAATAGTTTTCCCGATAGCACTTCTAGATATTCTTTTGTTAGTAGCTATTTCACTATATGATAAATCTTCACTATAATATAAAGTAAATATTTCCTGTTCTTTTTTAGTTAATAACTCTTTGTATAAATCAAATAATTCATTATAATAAACAAAATCTTTCATCACATCATATCCTTAAATAAACCATAGATATAATTTTCAATATCAAAAGGTTGTAAATCAGTTTCTTTTTCACCTAAACCAACAAATTTAACCGGAATATTTACTTCCTCTTTAATCGCTAAGACAATTCCCCCTTTAGCAGTACCATCTAGTTTAGTTAAAACAATTCCAGTAATATTAGTTATCTCCTTAAAAGATATCGCTTGTTTAATACCATTTTGGCCAGTTGTGGCATCAATTATTAAAAGTGTTTCCTGAGGAGCATTTGCAATATGCATTCCAATTACTTTATTAATCTTCTCTAATTCTTTCATTAAATTAACTTTATTCTGAAGTCTTCCAGCGGTATCAATTAAAACGATATCAACATTATTCTTTTTAGCTTGAACTAAACCATCATAGATTAAACTAGAAGGATCGGCATTTTCTTTGCCAAAAAACAAACTACTAGTTCTTTCAGCCCAGATTTTTAATTGTTCAGTAGCTCCTGCTCTAAAGGTATCGCCAGCAATCATCATAACTTTTTTACCATCTTTGTGATATTTATAAGCAAGTTTGCCAATAGTAGTTGTCTTGCCTACACCGTTAACTCCAACCAATAAAATAACTGTTGGTCCATCAGGATTGATATTAATCTTATCACTTAAAGAAGATTCATTTACATAAATTATGAATAATTCATCAACTATCACTTCTTTTAAGTATTCACTATCAGTAATATTCTCTTCTTTAACCCTTTTTCTTAAACGACTGATAAAATTCATAACCGTATTAACACCAATATCAGCCATGATTAGAATATCTTCTAGCTCATCAAAATATTCGTCACTGATTTTTGTATACTTAATTCCTAAAACATTTAATTTTGATACAAATTCATCTCTAGTTTTTTTCAAGCCTTCATCATATATTTCGGTTTTTACACTTTTCTTAAAAACTTTTTTAAATTTATCGAATATGCCCATTCCATTCACCTCTTAAATTATAGCAACAAACCAGTATTTTAACAATAAAAAGCCTTCCAATTTTATTTTAAGTACTTTAAATCTGGACTTTTTAATAAATTTATAGTATAATTAACTCAAGTTAGAACTTTATTTTTAATTTTGAAAAGGAGAATTTTTTTTATGAAGTTTACAAATGACACAACAAATATCGTTGCTCTAGGTGGTTTAGGTGAGGTTGGTAAAAATATGTATTTAATAATTCGTAATGATGAAATCGTCATTATTGATGCTGGAGTTATGTTTCCAGAAGACGAATTATTAGGTATTGACTATGTTATCCAAGACATCAGCTTTTTAAAGCATCGTGAAAAAAACATTAAATGTTTAATTATTACTCATGGCCATGAAGACCATATTGGTGGGATTACCTTTCTTTTACAAAGTGTTAATATCCCTAAAATTTATACTTCTAAAATTGCTAATGATTTAATTTTAAAAAAATTAGAAGATCGTGATATGAAGTATGATAATATTGAAATATTTGATAAAGATACTATTATTAAAACCAGAGAATTTAATATTAGTTTTTTACTTATGACACACTCTATTCCAGACTCATTTGGAGTTGCAATTGAAAGTCCAGAAGGAACTATTGTTGCAACTGGAGATTTTAAATTTGATATGACTCCAATTGGACCAATGGCTGATATTCATAAGATGGCTGCTTTAGGAAGTAAAGGAGTTAGATTATTAATGAGTGACTCTACCAACGCCTTAGTACCAGGATTTTCAAATAGTGAAAGTACTGTTGATATGGCTTTAGGTGATATCTTCGTTAAACACTGTGGTCGAATTATTATTGCAACCTTTGCTTCTAATATCTATCGTTTACAACATATAGTTGAAACCTGTAAGAAAAATAATCGTAAAATAGTTATTTTCGGACGCAGTATGGAAAATACTATTGCAATTGCTTTAAAAAACGATTTAATTAGTGATAAATCAATCTTTATTGATTTTAATACAGCCAATAGTTTAAAAAATAATGAAGTATGTATTTTATGTACCGGTAGTCAAGGCGAACCATTAGCTGCTTTATCAAGAATAGCTAATGGAACTTTTAAACAAATAAATTTGAAAAGTGATGATTTAGTAATCTTCTCATCAAGTCCTATCCCTGGTAATTCTCATTCTATTAACAGAATAATCAATAAGCTTTATTTAAAGGGAGTTAAAGTATATACTAATGAAACTGAAGCTAATATTCATACTTCAGGACATGCTAAAATGGAAGAATTAAAACTAATGTTAAGAATTATAAATCCCGAATATTTTATGCCAATGCACGGTGAATATCGTATGTTAAAAGCTCATGCTGATTTAGCAATCACCTGTGGGATTAAAAAAGAAAACATTTTTATTTTAAAAAACGGTGATGTTTTAACTTTAACTAAGAATAAAATAGAACAAACTGGTACTATCCAGGCCGGAGATATCTATGTTGATGGATCACGAGTTGGTGATGTTGGCAGTATTGTTATTAAAGATCGTAAATTTATGAGTAAAGATGGTATTTTAGTAACTATTTTAAATATTGATCCAGTTAGAAGAAAATTATTAATTAAACCAAATATTACAACTAGAGGTTTTATCTTAGTTAATGAGAATATTGATATGATCAACAAAATAGAACAAAAAGTTACCGAAATCGTTAACAGTGCTCTATCAAATCCTCAATATAATTATATCGATATTAAAAATCAAATAATTTTAGAACTATTACCATTCTTAAATGAACTAACGGGACGTCGTCCGATAGTTTTACCAGTAATAATACAAATAAAAGAACCAATTTAATTGGTTCTTTTTATTACTCTACTACCCATGGATCAGCTAAAGTTCCTGTTCCACTGCCAATGTTATTTTAGTGGCTGTATGAACTTTTTTGATTGTTCCAGATGTTGGTAAAGACTCATTAGTTGCACTTATTCTTGTACAGTTGGTGCTTACATTGGTATATGTGGCATTATTATAATTACTTTGACTACATGTATACAAATTATAATTGCCATTTGTAGTATTTAACAATGCTGCTAGTTGGATAATTATTTCTTGACTTTCATTATAGTCAGTCGTTACTTTAAATTTTCTTATATCTTGATAATTCGGCGCTATATCTTCGGTATTTATAAAGTTATCCCCTTCATCATAAGTTACTACAAATCCTTCGGTTATTTCTGACCCAGAAATAGTATTGCCCATT
>CAYTSB010000032.1:0-10500 GCA_964440405.1 uncultured Muribaculaceae bacterium | reverse complement strand
ACCGCTCCAACTACTCCTAGATATATTTCGCCATTTCCTCTTTTAGCAATTGAAGATATGATTTCATTTTTGTCCATTATAAATTCTCCTTCCTTTTCTACTTAATAATTATGTCTAATTAGGAAAATTATGCTAAAAATAAAAAAAAGAATTCTAATTTCTTACAATTCTTGTTTTTCTTCTTTAACTGGTGATTTAAATTTATCAATACCTTCATAATTTCGTCCATAGTATGCAACTAAACCTAAAATTCTAATTCGGTCTTCCTCTGATAAAACCTGAACATCTTCAAAAGTTTTTACTTGAGAAGCAAATTGTTGGTTGGCCGCTTCTTGTTTTTTCACAAATTCAGGTACATCATTTCTAAAAACATATTGTTGTCCTAAAACTGTAAAATATCCTTGTTGTAGTATGCCGCCATAATTAAAAACCGTTCCAGCATATTTTTTTGATGCTTTTTTTACTTCACTTATTGGTACCTCTTCTCTAGTTAAGCCATTGATATAACTATAGATAGGAACGCCATTTCCATCACGTTTTTCAATTTCATGAATATTATCCCAACCATCAGAAAAACCTGCTCTATGAATATATTCATCAGGAATATTATTGGGATCTATATCACGTAGTGCTCTCATTCCAACACAATTAAGTAAATGACTATAGCCATTAATCATAACAGCTAAACTTTCCAGTCTAGAAATCTTTTCTTGATTTTGAGAACGATAAAGTGGATCAAATAAATTTCTCCATTCGCCTGACATGCTCCATTCTAATTCACGATTTTCTTCAAATAATGCAGAATACTCTTCAACCCAAGTAGCTACTTGATCAGCAGTTATTACTGTTTTTTCATTTTCCATAATTTTAACCTCCAACTATATTATAATAATGTTGTGTATTATTGTAAATATAATTGGTTCTTTTGTACATTTATTTTACACTTTAAAACATTTTATCTATATTATCAGGAACATTATCTTTTAGAATAGTATTAATTATTTTATCTTCTCTTTCTTTAGTCATTTCTTTATTAGTCATTTTACTTAGTTGTCTAATCACATCTCTTAAAGTATTTTCGTCTTTTAAATTACCTCCCTGTAGTTTTTTTGCCAAATCAATAATGGTATCTTTATCGACCTTAGTTTTATTCTCTACTTTTTTAAAAAAATCATTAGAAAATTCCATTAAAAAACCTCCTACATTATTATATGTAAAAGGTTCTTTTTTTCTTTATTTTTCTTCGAAAAATAAATCGTCTGGTTTAAGTTTAAAGATATCTGCTATTTTTACTGCTAAATGATAATATAATCTTCTATTACCATTTTCTAGTTGCCAATAATAAGTTTTACTAATATTTAACATCTTGCCCATATCAGCGTGAGAATAGTTAAATTTTTTCCTTAACTCAACTAATTTTTTTATGGGTTCACCTTTCATCATTATCAATTCACCAACCTATGAAATTTATAATAAATCATCAGTTTTAGTTTGTCAACCTACTTATTCATCTTTGTTTTTAAACTGTAAAATAATTGGAGTTCCACTTAAATCAATGTTCTCTCTTATTTTATTTTCCAAATACCTTTTATAGCTAAAATGAACTAAATTTTTATTATTAACACTGAACGTAAATTTAGGAGGTTTAATTCCAGTTTGACTAGTAAAATAAATTTTTAGCCTCTTGCCTTTATAACCGGGAGCTGCATGTAAAGTGGCAGCTTCAATAATTACCTGATTTAAAATACTTGTTTTGATCTCTTTACGATTATTTTCATAAGCACCGATTACTTGCGGCATTAAAGTGTGAATTCTTTTTTTAGTTTTAGCCGACAAAAACACCACTTTAGCATAAGGTATAAACTGAAAATTATTTTTAATATCTTCCTGCCATTTTTTAATATTTTCATTGGGATTGGTTATTAAATCCCATTTATTAACAGCAATTACTATTCCTTTACCAGAATCAATTGCATAAGAAATAATGTGTTTATCATGTTCAATTATTCCAGTAGATGCATCAATAACTAAAACAGAGACATCACTTCTTTCAATTGATCTCAAACTACGAATTAAACTATATTTCTCAATCTTCTCATAAATCTTACCTTGCTTGCGCATTCCAGCTGTATCAATAGCAATATATTCGTTATTGTCATATTTGAACTTAGTATCTACAGCATCTCTTGTCGTAAATGCTTCGGGGCTGACAATAACTCTTTCTTCGTTTAATAAAGCATTAACCAGACTGCTTTTGCCAACATTGGGTCTGCCGATTATTGCAAACTTTAAGATATCGCTATCTTCTTCTGCCACTTCTTTAATATCCTTTGTAATTAATGATAATAATTCTTTAATTCCTTTTTTATGAGCACCACTAAAAGGTAGGATATTGCTAAACCCTAATTCATAGTAATTATATAAATTCAGCTCTTCTTTATCATTATCTAGTTTATTAACCAGAACAATAATTTTTTTATTAGTTCTTTTTAATAAATCTCTAATTAAATAATCGTCAGGAGAAAGCTCGCTTTTACCATCAATAACAAAAATAATGGTATCTGATTCATCAATAGCTAGCATCGCCTGAGCTTTAATATTGTTATTGATATCATTTTCTTCTACTTCAATACCACCAGTATCTATTATTGTAAATTTTTTATCCAAATAATTAACTGTACCATATATTCTATCTCTTGTTATTCCCGGTTCATCATCAATTATTGATTTTTTTTCTTTAATTAAAATATTAAAAATGGTACTTTTACCAACATTTGGTTTACCTATTAAAGATACAATATGCATAACCACACCTCTTTTTCGTTTAAATACTATATCATAAAAATTATAACTAAAAAAGAATTAGTTGCATTCAGGATCAACAATAGTGGCGTAAATCCGATTATTCTTTTCATATATATAAACTGTTTTAGCATTAATACTCTCTTTATTTCGCGGGTCTAAAACTTCATTATTAGTATTATCACTTTTAACATAGTTCTCAGTTAACAAAGTATCAATACTGACTTCTAAACAGTTATTATAAGTCGTTTCTTTAACTGTACATGAATTAATTAGAGTTTTTTGATTATCCTGACCATAAAGTTTGGCAGCCTCTTCAACAGTATCCAGTTTGGTACAATACATTTTAGTTTTTAAGTTGTTAGAAACATAAATAACTGATGGTACGGCAATGGCAATCAATGCTCCTAAAATAACAATTACTGCCAGTAATTCAATTAATGTAAAACCTTTATTCTTTTTCAATATCATTCACCGATTATATTATAACAAAATTTTATAAAAATAACATCTCTAGATGTTATTTTAAATTTTCACTAATTATTTCGTATATTTCTTCCTTACCTTTTTTACTTACAGAAGAAAAGAATACTAAATTGTCTTCTTCTTTGATATCTATAGTTTCCTTAATTAAATTATCTTGTTTAAGGCGAAGATTCTTTTTAATTTTATCATATTTAGTAGCTACTATTGTTACTTTTAAATTATGATATTTTAAAAAGTTATACATTAGTAAATCATCTTCAGTTGGACGATGACGATAATCAATAAGCATAAAAACTCTTTTAAGATTTTTTCTATTCATTAAGTATTCTTCAATCATCATGCCGAATTTTTTTTGAATTTGCTTGCTAACATTGGCATAACCATATCCGGGAACATCAACTAAATAAAATTTATCATTAGCTAGATAAAAATTTAAAGTTTGAGTTTTTCCTGGATTAGAACTAACCCGTGCAAAATTACGACGATTAATTAAAGTATTTATAAAACTGCTTTTACCGACATTGCTTCTCCCGACAAGAAGGAATTCTGGCTTGTTATCTTCTGGATATTGACTTATTCGAACAGCCATTATTGGTTCATTGACATTGTCAATTCTCATATAATATTTCACCACACAAAGTATTATATCCAAAAAAGATCAAAAAAGCAAATTATGTTTTTTGATCTTTAATAAATTCCAAATTTAAATATCTATTTGCTATCATCAAGTTTAACCAGTACTTCTCTTGGCTTAGAACCATTCATTGGTCCAATAATACCTCTTTCTTCCAGTAAATCAATTATTCTGGCAGCACGATTATACCCTAAGCGGAATCTTCTTTGTAAGAGTGATGCACTAATTTTACCAGTTTTAACTGCAAATTCAACTATTTCATCATATAATGGTTCTTCTGAATCCTTATTCATACCACTAGCGGTATTAGTTTCAGCTGGCGCAGTTATCGTTTCATCATAAATAACAGTCTGTTCTTTAGATACATAATTAATTACTCTTTTGATTTCATCATCAGAAATGAATGCTCCCTGAATTCTAATTGGAGCATTTTCACCCATTGGTAGATATAGCATATCTCCTTTACCAATAAGTTTTTCAGCTCCTCCCATATCAAGAATTGTTCTGGAATCAACATTTGAAGTTACTTCAAAAGCAATTCGTGAAGTAATATTATTTTTAACAATTCCGGTAATAACATCAGTTGAAGGTCTTTGAGTAGCGACAATTAAATGAATTCCTGCTGCTCTAGCCATTTGAGTAATACGCATAATTGAATCTTCAACTTCTTTAGCTGCAATTAACATCAAATCTGCCAACTCATCAATGATAACAACAATATATGGCATTTTAGGGGTTGGATTATCAGATCTTCTTTTGTTTTCCTTTTCAATTAAAGTATTATAAGTATCAATATTCCTTACTTCCCTTTCGCTGAATATCTCATATCTTTTATCCATCTCATTAACTATTCTTTGTAAAGCCAGACTGGCTTTTTTAGGATCAGTAACAACTGGACAAAGCAAATGAGGAATACCATTATAATTACTTAATTCAACTTTTTTAGGATCAACTAGAACCAATTTAACTTCATCCGGACGATAGCGCATTAATAATGAAACAATCATGGTATTGATAGAAACACTTTTACCACTACCGGTACTACCAGCTACTAATAAATGAGGCATTCTGGCAATATCAGCGAATTGATTTTTACCCATAATATCTTTACCTAAAACCACAAGTAAATGAGCGCTTTCTAGAGTTTTAGGAATATTTTCCATAATATCTTTTAATCTTACCATCGTTGTAACTGCATTAGGTATTTCAATTCCGATTGTATTTTTACCCGGAATTGGTGCTTGAATTCTAATTTCTTTAACTGCTAAAGCAAGTTTCAACTCATCTTTAATACCAACAATTCGACTAACTTTAGTGCCGGCTTCTATTTTAACTTCATATTGAGTTATTGAAGGCCCAACATGAATTTCTGATACTTTGGCTTTAATTTGAAAATCAGTAAATACTCTTTCTAAAATAGAAATATTTGTTTTAATAAATCCGGTATTCATTTTAAGATTTTTTTCTGGATCATCTAATAAGGTTAGAGGAGGTAGCTGATAAAAAACATTGTTTACCATTTCTTCTTTGGTAATAATATTATTTAAATCAGTAGCTAAATCTTCTTTAGGTTTATTTATTTTTAATTCATCGACGCTGGTAATAACAACCCGATCATCAATTTCCGGTTCTTCTTCGTCATCCCTGCCTATTAAAGTTTTTTTAGACTTCTTGCCTCTAAGTTTATCAAAAGCCCATTTAAATCCTGAAAATGCCTTTTTAAACACACTGGCAACATTTAAATTAAGTAACATAATAACTCCAAAGAATGCTAAAACATAAGTGACTATTTTAGTTCCACCGATTTCAAATAAATAAACAAATAAAACTGAAAATAAAGCCCCGATAATTCCGCCACCGATATTAATTCCACCAGCATGAGTAGTACTACCAAAATTATCTAAGGTAGCTTTGATAATTGCTCTGCCCTCAAGGCCAATGTTTTGAGCATAATCAACATGAGAAAATACTAGTAAAGCAACAGTTAAGATATAAAACCCAACTAATTTGGAAGAGAAAAATTTTGGTAATTTTCTTTTAAACACCATATAAATACCTAATCCTAAAACAAGAATTAAGGCCATTGCATACCAGCTACCCATTAAAAATATTGCAAAATCTTTAATTAATTTGCCAACAGGTCCAAAAGTGCCAAAACCAATAATACCAATTAAAATTAATAATAAGCCATTCAATTCAACACTATAATTAAAAGTCTTACCATCACTTTCTTTAGAACTTTTCTTTTTTGCCATTACTATTCACCACTTTAATTATAACTTATATTAAAGTTATTTGCAAAAAAAATCACTTATTAACAATTAAATTAATAAGTGATTATAAATTAAAAATCAATTTCTTGGATAACAGCAATGATCATTGGTTTACATTCGGTTTCCTCATAAAGATATTTACCTAGTTCTTCTCTGATCTCCTGTTTAATTTTATTATAATCAATATAATTAGAAGTTCTATTTCTTTTAATAACTTCTAAAGAAATATTTTCGATTTCTTTAATCATTTCAGCTGAGTCTTTAACATAGATAAATCCTCTGGTTGTAACCTCTGGAGCCGATAAAATTTCTTTATCTTTTTTATTGACAGTTGCACTGATTAAGACAATTCCATTTTCACTAAGCATTTCCCGATCTTTAATAACTAACTCTCCTACATCGTCATTGCTTTTACCATCTATTAACACATCATTTACTTTTATTGTTTCAAATTTATCAATATATTTCTTATCAACTATTTTTACAACATCACCATTTTGCTTTAAGAAAATATTATCTTTATTAATTCCTAATGATGATGCTAAGTTAGCGCTTCCTACTAAATAACGATATTCTCCTTTAACAGGCATGAAGTATTTAGGATTTAAAAGTTTAATCATCAACATTAAATCTTCACTAGATGCATGATGAGAAATACTTTTGTTTTTTGGAATACTTACTGAAATGGCATCTTGCATAGCTATTTCATTTTCAATCTTGACAAGTGTTTTTTCATTACTGTCATGTCTTGGCTCAGCAAAAACAACAGTATCAGTTGATTTTAATTTAATATATTTATCATAATTATTTAAAATCTTTTCAATTGTAAAATATTGTTTTTCCAGTTCATCACAAATCAATAAAATAACATCAGGATCATT
The DNA here is from genome assembly GCA_964440405.1 of uncultured Muribaculaceae bacterium. Classification (GTDB taxonomy): domain Bacteria; phylum Bacillota_I; class Bacilli_A; order RF39; family UBA660; genus DAOSVX01. The sequence continues at coordinate 3,424 of CAYTSB010000032.1, read as the reverse complement.
AATATTAGATAGATCCCCCAGTATATTTTCATTAAATTCTATATATTTATGTTCTTTAGCATAATTCATAATACTTTGTAATCTTTTGCCCATTACTACAATCTTACGATGAGAGTTGGCTGCTGCTTCAAATATTTCAGCAATAGTATAAATATGATATGGCAATACACTGAAAATAATTCTGTTTTCATGATGATTTAAAGTATCTTTAAAAAAATCGGTTAAACGATGGTTAGGTGAAGTATGTCCAACACGCTCACTATAAACACTTTCACATAACAAACATAATACTCCTTGTTTACCAACATAAGCGATTTTTCCTAAATCCATTCCATAGCAATCTTTCATGGTTGGATCAATTATAAAGTCTCCAGTATAACAAATAGATCCATCCTTAGTATTAACTACATACATGACAGCATCTGGTATTGAATGACTAACACTGATTGGAAAAATACTAACCTCACCAAAAGTTATTTTTTTATGAGGGGTAATTAAAACTATACTATTTCCACTAACTCCCTCATTTTCTAAAACAAATCTAGTAAATTCGGTAGCATATACTTTAATCTCGGGAATCTCTTTTAATAGTTCCTCTACTGCACCCATATTTTCATTATGACCGTGAGTAATAAATAAACCTTTAATTTTTTCCCTATTTTCTTTTAAATAGCTAAAATCAGGAATAATATAATCTATTCCATACAAGTTTTCACTGGCATATTTAAGCCCACAATCAAAAATGAAAATACTTTCATCTACTTCAATAATATAGGTGTTTTTACCATTTTCATTTAGGCCACCCAACCCAAAAATCCTTATTTTGCTCATAAACATCCCTTTTCTTAAAATAAAGTTCTAATTCATTAAAATTATAGCAAATATCTTTTAAAAAAGCAAGGTTAATCCCTTACTTCACTGATTACCTTGCTTAAATAGTTTATTTCTAAATCTTTAAATAAGATTTCTTTAATTAATAATTTAAATTCATCTAGAGTTGCTTTATTATTAATTATAATAACAACCCCCGAAGTAATATTATTTCTAATATCTAAATAATTATAACTTGATAAGATAAGATTTTCTTTAATCAAGTATTTAGAATATTCTTTACATAATTTAATGTCCGTATAACTAATTAAACATAAGTTTTTATTGATTTTTTCTTTGTCTAATTTTTTTTCAGTAGCAAGATAATCTTCTTTTGTATTGCTGCCATTAATATATTCAATATTATTATTTACTTTTATATTATCATTCAAAATGGCGTTTATTCTTAAATTATTATTTACACTATAATTATATATTTCTTCATTGTTATCGATAATTATTGCAACCATATTTTTGTTTTTATTTCCTTTAATAATAATCTTGTCAAGGTTATCCTTTAGGCTTATCTTGGGAGCTATCAAATCAAATATTAAACTGTTCGGATTGAAAGTAAGACCTTTTTTCATTTTAGCAAATGAACGATTAACATTTACTTCCAATCCATCTAACCCTGGAATAATTGTATCATCAACAATAACAGCGTTAACATAATTTAAGTTATATTCGTCTTTAACTTTTAATATCTCTTTTTTAATTGGGTTTTTATTAGAAACAAAATTAGCTATTTTTTCAGTATAGTAAAAGCTAAAAATCATAAATGCTATTATACCAATATACTTTAATATTTTATTCATATTTATCACCTAGAAAATTATATGAAAAAAACTAGTTTATTTGACTAGTTTTTAACCAATTTTTCTTTTAATTAATTTCATGCCTCTTTCAGGATCAGTAATTAGAATTTCATAAAGCATTGGTTCTTTTCTTAAAAGGTTGAGAAATTTAGTTTCATTTTCAGTAATAGCAAAGTAATTAAATGGTTCTTTACCTTCTTCTTTAATAGATAATTTATCAACACCCAATAAATAATCAGCAGTAACTCCAAAAAGCTCCATATATTTTCTAATTATTTTATAAGGTGGATTCCTTCTCTCTTTTTCATAAGTACAAATAGTAGACTTCTTTATACCAAAAATATTAGCAAGTTCTTCTTGAGTATAACCATGTTTAATTCTTAAGTTTTTAATTCTTTCGCCTATAATCATAAACTTCTCCTTTGTCCACAAGAATTATATAATTTAAAACTTTAGTTATGGCAAAAGTTGCCAAAATGTAGACTTTGGTATTGTAATAATTTAGTTAATGGTTTATAATTATCATGTGATGTGAATGGAAAAACTAAAGCAGATGCGAATTGCAAATAATTACTCTTGTAAAGATATAGCTACGATTATAGGAATTACCAAAACATATTATTGGTTAATAGAAAATAATCAAAGAAGATTGTACTATTCTATGGCCATGGAAATTGCCAAAATTTTTAACTTAAGACCTGATGATATTTTTTATGAAGAGGTTAAAGAGCTTAAAAATTAATTTTCTTATATTTATTTATAAATTTTTTTATTTCATTGTAATAATCATAATACTCTTCTAAAAAAACAGACTAATCATCTGTTTTCTTATTAGATAAAAATGTCACTTTTTCAGCTACTACTTCAACATTATAATGTTTTACTTTATTTTCATCTTCATAGCTACTGGTTTGAATGTGACCTTTGATTCCCAGCAGTGGCTTTAGGTATAAAAGCTAAAAAAATAAAAGGCTCTTAAGCAAGAAACCTTTATTCAGAGAGCAATTACTTGTCAATACTAGAATCATACCAACAACTCAAAACAATCAATCATACAAAGCTATCAACAAATACTAGCATACAAATACTACAACATATCAATACAAGATATTACTTAAATAAAGAAAAGAACAAACTCGACCCAGTCAATATTTAGAAGTAATTACAAATCGCTCCCTGTGAAAAAATTTTATCATATAAAGGAATTATTGTCAAAAATTAATGCTCACTAATTAAACAAATATTCATTACTATTGTTCTAATTATTCTTCAATGTTTTCGATTATTTCACTTAAAATATTATCAAAAGAAAATTTTGAAAATTTAATATTATCTAATGAAATTGTATATGCCGGTTTATTATAATAGACCAAACAACTCCAAATATGATACAAAGAATAAGTGGAATATTTGAAAGAAATCCTTTGATTTATGGGGATATTTAGCCTTTTCTAAATTATATATAGTTTAGAGAAGGCTCTTTTTTTTATGCCTTAATTTAGAGAAACCAAGAAGTGTGGCATTACGATTTAATAGTGAAATTTTTATATGCTGAAGTTAATTAGATAGTCTAATAAAAAAATTATTCTATGTAATTTTATTATAAAAAATTAAGTTAAACATCGCCGTTTCATTGTAAAAAAATACAAGAAATGATATAATTATTTTGTGTCTTTTACTTAAAAATAAAATCAAAGATATTAGAATTAAAAGAATTGCTAAATGAAAGACAATCTCAT
>CAYTSB010000031.1:7825-11145 GCA_964440405.1 uncultured Muribaculaceae bacterium | reverse complement strand
TATAACAAACAACTCATAAATTTGTTATAATAATCTTGATGTTTATGGAAAAATATAAAGAAATTGAAAAAAGTATTATCAAAAAGTTTCGTAAAGAAATATGGAGTAAGTTTGTTAAGGGAATTAAAGCTTATGAATTAATTAAACCCAATGACAAGATTGCCGTTTGTATTTCCGGTGGTAAAGACTCGTTTTTACTGGCTAAATGTTTGGAAGAGTTAAAAAAACACGGTCTTTTTGACTTTGAATTAAAATTTATTGTAATGGATCCTGGTTATAACAAAAGTGGTTTGAAATTAATTAAAGACAATGCCAAATTGCTAAATATTCCTATTAAAATATTTAAAAGTAATATTTTTAGTGATATTAAAAATGAAGAATCTTTTTGTTATGTCTGCGCTCGTAAAAGACGAGGTCATTTATATAACTATGCTCAAAGTTTAGGTTGTAATAAAATAGCTTTGGGCCATCATTTTGATGATGTTATCAGCACTATATTACTATCTATTTTATATGGTGGTGAAGTTAAATCAATGCTGCCTAAACTAAAAAGCTATCATTATGAGGGCATGGAATTAATAAGACCATTATATCTAGTCAAGGAAGAAGACATTATTGCTTGGACTAATTATAATGATTTAAATTTTATTAATTGCTGCTGCCCGATGAGTGAAAAAAAGTTGGATTCTAAAAGAAAAGAAATTAAAGAATTAATTGATGATTTTAGAAAGAAAAGTCCATTTATTGAAAGCAATATTTTTAAAAGTGTAGAAAATGTTAACTTAAATATGATTTTAGGTTATAATAAAGATGGTATAGATTATAACTATATTGATAATTATGACAAGGAGGATTAGTTATGACCCCACATATAGAATCAAAATTAGAAGATATTGCTGAAATAGTTTTAATGCCCGGCGATCCATTAAGAGCTAAATACATTGCAGATACTTATTTAAAAAATGTTAAGGAAGTTAATAAAGTTAGAAATATGACTGCTTACACAGGATATTATAAAGATAAAAGAATTACTGTATTTCCTTCAGGAATGGGTATTCCTAGTGTAGGAATTTATGCTTATGAGCTTTATAAATTTTATAATGTCAAGAAAATAATTAGAATTGGTACTTGTGGCAGTAATCACCCTGATATAAAAATAAGTGATATCATTTTAGCCGATTCTGCTTATTCAGAATCGACATTTGTTAAAGTAATTACTCAAAAAGAAGAAAAAATCATTACTGGCAGCATTAATTTGTTAAATCAGATAAATGATGCCGCTAGGAAAAACAACATTAATTTAATTAGGGGTCCAATTTATACTTCTGATATTTTTGATGTTTATTTTAACATTGATCACATCTTAGAAGGTAAAAACTTATTAGCCAGTGAAATGGAATGTTATGGGCTTTACTTTATTGCCAAATATTTAAATAAAGAAGCAGCTACTTTAATTACTGTAGTAGATTCTAAATATGATAAAACTTTTTTATCTAGTGAAGAAAGACAAAACAATTTAAATACAATGATAAAATTAGCATTAGAATCAATTTAATTCTAATGCTTTTCTTTTCGGCTTAGGCTGATTTAATCGAGGTAGTTCTAAATCAACATTTTTTACAAAATTGTTTTTACTTTTACTTAAATTTCTTTTTAAAGTTTCCAATTCTTTATTTTTATTTTTTATTTGACTCAAACATATTTCCAAATTCTCAAGTTCAGCAGATATCTCTTCCGGCTTTAAACTTTTCAATACTTCTCTATCAAAATAAGTTTCCTTATTATATTTTAAATAATTCGAAAGACAAATGAATACCACTAAAATAATATAAGCCGTTATAGTCCCATTAACCATTAGAAATAAAAATATTGATAAAAAAGAAAATATCATCGCTGAAAAAATATGAAAATCTCTGCTATTTCTGATTGCTTCTTCCATATTTTTAACTTTACTTAAAATATTTTCTTTCAATAATATTAATAACTTACAAATGTTTTCATCATAAATATTGTTATTCAATTGTTCATTTATTTGATCTAAATTATTCATAGTAAATACTATGAATTTAATTTTTATTTTATATCAAAATAATTAGTTATATCTTGAGTTATATTTTCTCCTTTAGTAAATAAAGTACAGAGTAATTCACCAACTTTTACTCTACTACCAGCAGTTTTATTTAGCAATATACCAACTTTATGGTCTATTTTATCTTCCTTGTTTAACCTGCCTGCGCCTAAAGAAACTGATAGTTTACCAAAAGCTAGCGCATTAATATTTTTAACTTTGCCTTTCTTAATTGACAAAATATATTGTTTATGGGAACTGACTTTAACCCCATCAATATTGCCATTCTGAGCTTTAACAAAGGTTAAAAATTTTTCATAAGCTCTACCACTTTGCCAAATGCTATACGCTTCCTTATAAGCCCTTCTATAACTAATACTTTTAGCCATACTGATCATCGTAGCAGATAACTCTAAGCATAAAGTTGACAAATGACTTTCTTTTTTATTCTTTAAAATATCAATTACTTCTAATATTTCTATAGAATTTCCAATTGCATATCCTAAAGGATTATTCATATCGGTAATCATTGTTTTAACATGACGATTATATTTATTGCCAATTTTTATCATTAATTTTGCTAATCTTTTAGCTTCTTTCTTAGTTTTAATTAAAGCGCCATTACCAAGTTTAATATCAACTAAAATATTTTCAGCTCCACAAGCTATTTTTTTACTCATAATAGAAACTGCAATTAAAGGAACTGAATTAGTTGTATTAGTAACATCTCTTAAAGCATAAACGACTGCATCCATTGGTACCAAGGATTTACTTTGACTGCATAAAGCAAAACCGTTTTCTTTAATTAAAGAGAGAAATTTTTCACTATCAATGTCAGTAATAAATCCCGGAATGCTTTCCAATTTATCAATTGTTCCGCCAGTATAACCTAAGCCACGACCACTCATTTTAGGAACATTTACATTAGCACATGCTACAATCGGACCAATAATTAAACTGGTTTTATCTCCCACTCCTCCAGTACTATGCTTATCGACGGTGTTAGGAATACCACTTAAATCTAAAACATCTCCACTTTTAATAAATATATCAGTTAAATTAAATATTTCTTCATTAGTCATATCATTTTTAATAATTGCTTTTAAACACTCAGTCATTAAGCTATCACTAATTTCTTTGTTTAAATAACCATTAAATAAATGATTTAATTCTTCATAAGATAATTCAATACCATTCTTTTTTTTATTAACAATTTCTTCATAATTCATACTATCCACCTTAATAAATTATA
>CAYTSB010000031.1:0-7725 GCA_964440405.1 uncultured Muribaculaceae bacterium | reverse complement strand
CATTGTTTTTTTATCTTAATACTGATAAAATTAAATTGGAGTCAATATGAAAAAAAATAATAATTGGTTATATATTTTTATTTTAATATGTATATCAACTTTTTTAGTTACTAAAACTTTACAAAATGATACTTTTTATTCAATAAAAATTGGTGATTATATTTTAAATAACGGCATTGATATGAAAGATCATTTTTCAGCCATTCAAAATTTACCTTATACCTATCCTCATTGGCTTTTTGATATTATGGTCTCTTTTAGCTATAGCTTAGGAGGATTAAACGGCTTATATATTTTAACTATTTTATTAGCAATTATTTTAGGAATTAGTCTTTTTATTCTGTTGAATAAATTATTTAAAGAAAATTTATTGGCTTTTTTCTTAACATTTTTAATAATGCTTTTAATGATGCCCTTTATTGCATTAAGAGCTCAATTATTAACCTATATTTGTTTTGTTTTATTGATTTACAACTTAATTAAATTTTTAGAAAACAAAAATATTAAAAATGCTATTACTATTCTTTTACTAAGTATTGTTGTTGCCAATGCTCATGCTGCTGTCTGGCCATTTATTTTAGTTTTATTTCTTCCTTATTTTGCTGAATATTTAATGTGTTTAATAAATAATAAAATCAAATTATCTAGATTTTTTAAAAAAATTGAAATCAGAAAAGAAAAAAATATTAAAAATTTATTTTATTTGTTTTTAATAGTCTTGGTTACTGGTTTAATTACCCCAACTCATTTTACTCCATATACATACACCATAAAAACCATGTTAGGTACTAGTATGAACTTGATTGGTGAACATTCTACCAGTACTTTAGAAAGTCCTCTTTATCTTTTTGTGATAATTATTCCGCTCGGTATATTTTTATTATTTGGCAAAAAGAAAAGGTTAGCTGATTTTTTTATGTTACTTGGATTATTAATTCTGGCTATCATGTCAAGAAGACATATTGCTCTTTTATTAATAATTGGTATCTTCTATATTTTTAATTATTTTTTTAGGTTTATTAACAAGTATAAAATTGAATATGAATGGATTAAATCATTACCAAAATATATTTTAGTTAAAATAGTACTTTTATTAATATTTACTATTCCATATATTCCACTATTTATAACCAATTTAAAAAGCAATAGCATAGATGAAAAAGAATACCCAGTAAAAGCAACTGAGTTTATCTTAAAGCATTATGACATTGATAAAATAAATGTATTTAATGATTATAATTATGGAGCCTATTTACTATACCGAGGATTACCGCCTCATATTGATTCCAGATGTGATTTATATACTTATCCTTTTAATAAAACTTTTGATTATTTTAACAAATATATTGATTTTGATCGAAATTATTATCAAAATTACTATGAGTATTTTAAAGATTACAATATTAATACTATTATTTTAAAACATAATTCTTATTTAGTATTATATTTATACAAAGATTATCGCTTTTATCCGGCTTATTTAGATGAAGCGTTTGTTGTATTTAGACTAACTGATAAAAGCATTTATTAATTTTATAAAATCATCTTGACTGCTTTTTATAGTATCAGTTAACCAGTTTTTTTCATTTTGATATTCTTTTAATCCTCGGTAATAGAATAGTTTGTTTTTATCATCAATAATAAATGGCATTATATTGTGCTTTAAACATTCTTTGAACATAATTATACGACCAATTCGCCCATTGCCATCCTGAAAAGGATGAATACATTCAAATTTATAATGAAAGTCTATAATGTCTTCTAATATAACTTTTTCTAAACTATTATAATGTTCTAATAATTCTTTTACTTTAGATGCTACTTCTTTTGGCTTTGTGGTTTCAAATCCTCCAACTTCATTAGCTAATTGTTTATATTCACCAACTTTAAACCAGTCTTTTCTTTCGTCAGATGTTCCTCTTTTTAAAAGATAATGATAGTGCTTGATAAGCTCTTCAGTTAAAGGTAATTCTATATTATCCAGCATATCATCAAATAAATAAAAATGATTGGTTGTTTCAATAATATCGTCAACATTAGTGGTATTGTTAGTATTCATAACGGTGTTATTTTCAAAAATATATCGTGTTTCTTCTTCAGTTAACTTACTTCCTTCAATCCGATTAGTATTATAAGAAAATTTAATTTGAATATTATGATATAAGTTTCCTTTTAGTTTGCTTTCTTTTTGTTCTCTCAATATTTTTAAAATATCCATTATTATATCACCATTTTTATTATACCATTTTTAGGCTTATCATTCAACTTCATCCTTGCAAAAAAAAAGGACATTAGTCCTTTATAAACACTCTACATAAGTATCATTTAAGCATCTAATTGCACAGCAACAATTTAAATCCATTGTGAAGAAAGAAGTTGTTGCGACATATAAAGAGATGCAAGTTGGATCTGGATTTGGTGCCAAGACTCTAAATGTAGCGCAATTACCGTCTAGTTTTTCTACTCTAAAGACATTTGAGCATGTAACTCCTTCTTCATTATTAACGCCATCGTCGCGAGTTGTAGGCATTGTCCAAGGAGTTCCGTTTCCACAACACGTGTAAAGCATTACTGGTCTGGTATTACAAATCAAGCAATTTGGTCCTCCACCTAATATCGGACGGTCACAGGTTTCTAAACAGTTTTCCGGACATGCATTTTGTTGTAATAGAAGAATCACTGATAAAATGTCGGCTACGCAACTAGAACAACAATTAGATTTATTGTTATTATTTTCACACATAATATTCACCCTTTCATGTATTCTCATTATTAATTTATGTGAATTATTGTAAATAGTGAATTTAAGTTTTATTTTTTACTGATTTGTAGTATAATTTTGCTAGGTGATATAAATGTATTGGCAATATCTAATTATTGTAGTAGCTTTAATTACTATATCTCTAATTGTTATTAAAGTTAACAAAAGAGATTTTGGAGTTGAAATCAACAAATTAATTACATATTTAGGTGGCAAAGATAATATTATTAGTGCCGAATGTAATATGTCTCGTTTTAAAGTAGCTTTAAAAGACATTACCAAGGTTGATAAAGAAGGTATTGAGCGTTTAGGAGCTAAAGGAATAGTAGAAATTGATAATCAATTAAAAATAATTTTTGGCAAGGATGCCAGAGCTTTAAAAAAATATATTAAAGATTTTTTATAATCGACACAATTTGACAAGTTGTGCTTTTTTTATATGATAATATCTTTTTGGTGATAAATATGTTAACTAAAGAAATAATTCATGAACTAAATAACTCTTTTACTATTTGTAAAGGCTATTTAAAAATGGACAAAAGTAAATATCAAAATTTTTTAATAAGTGAAATTGATAATTGTATTAATTTAGTTAATAAAAGTAATGCCGAGCAGAAGTTTTTTCTCGTTGATAGTTTGATTAAAGAATTAATTAACTATTATCAAACTAACTATAATGTAGTAATTACTTATCACAAATGCTATGCCAGTATCTTTGGTAATTATCATAAAATTAAAGATATGTTTGTTAATATCATTAAAAATGCTATTGAAGCTAATGCCAATAAGATCGAAATTAAAACTAATATAAAAAATGATTTCTTAACTATATCTTTAAAGGATAATGGTTTTGGAATAAAAAAAGATATTTTAAGTAAACTTAAAAACATTAATTTAACAACTAAAAAAAATGGTCATGGAGTTGGCTTAAAATCTATTAAAGAAACAATAAAAAACCATAATGGTAAATTTGAAATTAAATCTATTTATCATTATGGTACAACTATTATTGTAAGTTTTCCTATTTAAATACAACTTTATAAAATTGTTTTTTACCTTTTTTAATAACAATATATCCTTCTTCATAATTATTTTTGTTTATTATGAAGTTAGGATCTATTATTTTTTGATCATTAATAGTTAACCCACCCTGATCTATTAATCTTCTTGCTTCTGATTTAGAAGAAATAATTCCTGATAATGCTAATAAATCGACAATTAGCATTTCTTGGCAATCATCAAGATTAATAGTAGGCATGTTTTCTGAAACTCCAGAACCACTAAATAATGCCTCAGCTGCTTTCTTAGCTTTTAAAGCCTCTTCTTCACCATGAACTAATTTAGTAACTTCAAAAGCCATTATTTTCTTAGCTTCTCTTATATCATCTTGACACATTCTTTTAATATCTTCCATTTCAAAGTCACTAAAAAATGCCAGTAGTCGCTCAACATCTTCATCATAAGAATTAATAAACATTTGATAGAAATCATAGGTCGTTGTCTTTTCTCTAGATATCCATAATGTCCCCGCAGATGTTTTTCCCATTTTTTCACCATCAGCTTTGACTAATAAGGGGCAAGTTAAAGATTCTATTATTCTTTCTTTTTTGCCATTTACAAAATCCATTTTTCTTGCCAGTTCAACTCCAGCAACCATATTAGCCCATTGATCTGATCCGCCAATTTGTAAAATGCAATTATAATTCTCGTTTAGATATACAAAATCATAAGCCTGCATTAACATATAACCCATTTCTAAGAAAGTTAAGCCGCCCTGTTCCAATCTTTTTTTATAACAATCAGTTGCAAGCATTTTATTTACATTAAAATGAATTCCTACATTTCTCATAAAATCAATGTAACTTTCTGGATTGATCCATTCTGAATTATCTAATATTAATGCTTTATTATTACTTTTTGTGTCAACAAATCTTTCTATTAAGCCTTTAACCTCTTTTTTATTATAATTAACTTGCTCTTTTGTAAGCACAGTTCTAAGGTCACTTCTTCCAGAAGGATCACCGACTAATGCTGTGGCTGCACCGACAACCACAATGGGATGATGGCCCATTTTTTGAAGTCTTCTAACTAAAGTCAATGCAAAAAAATGACCAATATGTAAACTATCTGCAGTTGGATCTATACCTAAATAAAATGTTGCTGGCTTACCATTAATTATATCTTTTATTATTTCTTCATTAGTTCCCTGATAGATATATCCTCTTTCTTTGATTAATTCAAAGTTTGTTTTTTTCATAATATTCCTTCTTTCTAATAAAAAAATATCCATTATAAGGGCGAAATTTATCTCCGCGGTACCACCTTATTTTATGAATATTCATACACTCTTAATCTTAACGCAATTAACGATTTGGTTCCGGAGTCGTAAATTCCATCAACACCAAATTATTTATAGTAACTCTTAATTACTGATATTATCTTAACATATTATTTTATGATTAACAAGATAAAAAGAATAGTTAATAAAAAGAATTCTAGTTTTTACTAGAATTCTTTTTTTCTAATTTAAAGATAATATCTTCTAATACTTCAACAGTTTTTTCTCTAACTTCATTAGCAGTTTTTTCTAAGATTGGAGTTCCTTTTTCAATTGCCAGTTTAACTAATTCATCTACTTTTGCTTTAAGTACTCTAGCTTTCTTTTTAGCAATTTTTAAAACCTTCTCTTTATCTAAATCTGCAAGTTCTGCTGTAATCTCTTTTATTTTATTTTCAATTGTTTCTTGGACTTCTTTAATATCAATATTCTTTGCTTTTTCAATTAATTCATCAATTTTTGTTTTAAGTTCACGCCTTGTTTCAATTCCTTTTTTAGGCGCAAATAAAACACCTAAGCCAGCTCCGACTACTGCTCCTGCTAAAAATTTACCAAAGCCACTTCTTTTTCCCATATTATTCCTCCTCTATATTTTCTTTCTTATTATTTTTTCTAAAAAATAATTTGGAAATCAACATTGATATTTTATCAACTAGTTTATCAGTAAGATTTACTATTTTATCGGTCGTAAAATCGATAACACTAAATAAACCATTTAAAGATTGCACTTTATCATTAACATCATCGACAACTTTTTCAATCTTGGTGGTTGTTCTAATAAACTTTATACCTAATATTATGCCAACTATCAAGATAATTATTAATAAAAAGTAAATTATGATTGGTAAAAAAATTTGTAAAAATTCCATCATTAGTCTTTCTCCTCTTTCTTTTCATACATTGAATCAATTAAATTAAATAAATCACTTTCAATTGTATCATCAGGATTGATCTTAGTTTCTCTCTTAGGAATATTATCTAATTCTTGTTCAATTTCATCTAATAAATCTAATTTGTTCCTAATTGGTTCATCTTCTTCGTCAATATTATCGTTTAATAACTCATCAATTGTTTTTGTAACTTCTTTTTCATAAAAACTTTCCAATGGTCGTTCTAAAGTACTTACAATTTCATCTTCTAAAGTTCCATAAGCTTTTTTCCTAATAGCATCAACATCAATTGGTCCTGTAGTTCTCGGTTTAGGTGTTGCTGAACTTTTAATTGTTTTAATATCTTCACTATTATGAATTATCCCATAGACTGGTGAAATAACTGGCGATGGTTTAAAAGGTTTACTATCAGTTTTCTCTTCTTTTTTAAATATTGCTGGCTTGTCCTTTTTCTGTCTTTTTTCATATTCTAAAATATTTAAACTACGACTACTCCTGACTTCTTCCTTTGGTTCTTCTTTTTCTCTTTTAAGTTCTTTTGTCTCTTCATAAGCCGGGAAATTGAATGTTTGAGGAGAATTAAATAATTCTCTTTCATTATATTCTTTTTCATAATTAACTTCTTTTTTTGAAACAACTAACTCTTCTGTCTTTTCTTTTTTAGGTTCTTCCTTAGTTAATACCGGAACTTCTACTTCCTCTTCATCAAAAAGTATATTTTTTATTTTACTAAATAGCTTCACAATCACACCTGTCCTTTATCTTACCAAATCTGGATCGGGAATTTGCTCCCCTTCTTCTTCATTTTCATCATAATTACCATATTTTTCCTGATATTTAATAATGTTGCTTTCTGTTTTCTTTGCTTCAAAGATATCAACCTCTACTTCATTAAAATCTAAAGCATCTTCCCCCATATAACTACTTATTATTTGATAATTATATTGAATACTAGATAAAATTGTTGTTGCATTTAAAATCGTGCTATTTAAATTTTCTTTATCTACTATTACTTCTATTTTAGCATAATTATACATCATTTCAACTAGATATTTATCTTTAACCTCATTTATTTCTAAATAACCATAAATATTATTATTGAAATAAGCTTTAGAGTAATAAGCATTACTGTCAACCTGATAAGTTTGATTAGTATTATTAAAGTAGCTTATTGCATCTACATAAAGATAATAATTATATAAATCGTTAGCTAATATTTCATTAGATTCCTTGTTATCTTTAACTCTTAATCCTCTAGGAGCATAATATTTATATCCAGTGCGATATTGATTAGTTAATTCAATTTGAGATGAAACTACTCTATAGAATATATCATCATAGCTTAATTCATCTACTTTAGTACATCCTACTCCTAAAATTATGAGTAATATAATTAATACTATTTTTTTCATTATTCACCGTATTTCAAATCCATTATACCAAAATTATTAAGTATTAACAATTCTTTTTTATTGTCGAAGATTGTTAATCTTTTGTGGCTGCCAAATACTTAATTTTAATATTTTGTTTAATAAACTTTTCTTCATATTCAGTTTTAATATTAAGAATATCACTATTATTTAAATCTAAAACAGTTTTATTTATTTTATAATTATAATTGCTTAAAGATATAATAGAACTTTTAAAAAGAAGTACGTTATCAGTTTTTAATTCAATTTTTTTAGTATCTTTAAAAATAAAATCATATTTTTTTAAAAATATTTCATCAGTTAATC
>CAYTSB010000030.1:0-11150 GCA_964440405.1 uncultured Muribaculaceae bacterium | reverse complement strand
TGCTTGAGTTGCTCTATTGTATTGACTAACACTATAATCCTTCCCTCCAACTAAAGCTAAAATAGCCCCAGTATCAGGTTCAATTAAAATGCTGGCCGCCTGCATACTGCTATCACCTAAGTTATCTTCAATAGCTTTCTCTAAACTACTTTGAGCATCTAAATCTAAATTAGTATATATTTTAATTCCTTCATAATTAGTTAAATCTTTAGAAAAAAAATCTAAATTATTTAACTCTTTGATAACAGAATCTTGATAATACATTAAAGTTTGTAGATTATTACTACTTTTTTTGCCAAAAACTTCAACATTATTTAAAAACAAATTTTTGTATTCATCTTCAGTAATATATTTGTTATTAAGCATAGCTTTAGCTACTATCTTAGCCCTTTTAATTGCTTCATCGTAGTTGGAAACAGGATTAATAGTATTAGGCTTTTTAGGTGTTCCTGCTAAAATAATTGCTTCTTCTAAAGTCAATTCACCTGCTGATTTATTAAAATAATATTGTGAAGCATTTTCAATACCGTAGTTTCCTTGTCCAAAATTTATAGTATTTAGATAACCTTCTAGTATTTCCTCTTTAGTATAATGCACTTCTAATTCAAAAGTTAAAAGTGCTTCTTCTATTTTTCTAGCCCATGTTTGAGAAAAATCTAAATACATATTTTTAATATATTGTTGGCTAATAGTTGATGCACCTTGAATTATTTTACCGTTCTTAAAATTTAAAAATAAAGCTTTAGCAATTCTTAAATAGTCAAACCCCTGATGTGTATAAAAATTTTTGTCTTCAACGCTAATTACAGCATTAATAAAATAGGGAGAAATATACTCGAGCTTAGCCCATTCACTTGTACTAGAGCCCTGGTGAACCAGGTTATCATTTTTATCATAAATAAAAAATTCATTAGTAGTTTTTATAGTTTTTTTTGGAGTTATAAAAGCATACAAATAAAGTGAAGTAATAAGCACAATTCCTATAATAAAAATAAAAAATAAAATTTTAACTAAAATTACCATTTTTTTCATAAAAAATCACTAATCTTATTATGATTAAAAAAAAACAAATTATAAGTTCCAATTCTTATATTGATGTGCTATAATGTTTTAGAAAAAAGAGGAAAGGGTTATGGAAACAAAAATTTCGTTCAATTTTTTTCAGAATGAATGCTTAAAAATTAGTGCTAATGATTTAATGGCAAAACTCTCTAAAAACATTAAAACCATTGCTTTTAAGCTGGATAATTTTGAAAATATTATTAGTTATGAAAAGCAAAATATGTATTTTATCAGAGAAAACGAAGAGTATAAATTTAAGATAAATTTTAATAATAAAAAAGCGTTTCTAAAATTAAAAAAATATGATAGTATTGATATCGATGTTTTAGATTGTAATTTTGAAAAGCAAAATGCTAATATTATCATATCTTATAAATTAGAAGCAGATGATTGCATAATAAACAGGCTAGAAATAAGATTAATAGATGAAACCTTATGAAAAAGTTTTTTAATAAGTGTTAATTTTAAAATATTGAAAGAATAGAAAGGAAATAAATTTAATATGATTCCGTCAAAGGAAATGTAGGAGGGTAAATATATGAAATTAAAAAATTTAACAAAAGAGGAATTAGAGTTAATGGCATATGACGACATTGCGTATATGATTTTAACTGAAAATGGCAAAAAAATGAAAATTCAAGGGTTATTCAAAAAACTATGCACAATTTTAAATTTAAGTGACAGTGAGTTTGAACAGCAAATTGGTGATTTTTTCGAACTATTATCTACGGATAAGAGATTTATTATGTTGCCGGAAGGGTATTGGGATTTAAAAATTAATCATACCCAAAAGATTTTAATCGAAGATGACGATGATGATATTATAATTGAAATTCCAGAAGAGGAAGAAGAAAAAAGTGATACCATTTTTTATGACGATAACGGAAATGAAGAAGAAGCAGATGATGGCTTACAAGATTTAGTGGTTATTGATCCGGAAGCAGAAGAAGCAGATGATGTCTAACTATTATTTTTTAACTTAAAGAAAGGAAATAAAAAATGATAGAAAGATTAGATAGAATAGAAAACAAGTATGAAGAATTAACAAAAAAATTAAATAACGAAGAAATAATAAAAGATTATAAACAGGCAATGAGTCTTTCAAAAGAACAAAAAACTTATGAAGAAACTGTTTTTAAATACCGTGAATTCAAAAAAAATAAAGAATTGATTGAAGAAACAAAAAAAATGTTGAAAGATCCAGAATTATACGAAATTGCTAACGAAGACTTACAAAAATTATTAATTAAAAATGAAAAACTTATTAAAGAATTAGAAGTTTTATTAATACCTAAAGATGGAAATGATGATAAAAATATAATTATGGAAATAAGAGGTGCTGCCGGTGGAGACGAAGCCAACATTTTTGCCGGAGATTTATTTAGAATGTATACTAATTATTTTGAAAAGAATAATTGGAAGCTCGAAATAATTAACGAGGAAGCAGGAACTTCGGGAGGATTTTCTCAAATAGAATTTTATGTTAAAGGAGAAAATGTTTATTCTAAAATGAAATATGAATGTGGATCTCATAGAGTTCAAAGAATTCCGGAGACAGAAACACAAGGCCGCGTTCACACTTCAACAGCGACAGTTTTAGTTATGCCCGAAGTTGAAAATGTTGAGGTTGATATTAAAGAAGGCGATATCAAAATTGATGTTTATCATAGCGGTGGTGCCGGTGGACAAAGCGTAAACACCAGTGATTCGGCAGTAAGAATGACCCATCTTCCTACAGGAATAGTTGTTACTTGTCAGACAGAAAGAAGCCAGCTAAAAAACAAAGATAAAGCATTAAGTATATTAAAAAACAGAATTTATGATTATGAAAAACAAAAGCAAGAAATAGCTTTAGGCACTGAAAGAAAAAATAAAATTGGTACTGGCGATCGTTCAGAAAAAGTTAGAACTTATAACTATCCTCAAAATAGAGTAACTGATCATCGTATAAATTTAACAACTATGGATTTAGATAAAGTAATGGATGGTAGCCTAGACACTATAATTAATGCTTTAATTGCCGAGGATCAAAGGTTAAAATTAGAAAATGAATAATGACATATTTATTTCCAAAAATGATCTGAATTTATTAGAAAGCATATATCAGAATAGATTACCTGGAATTTTAAAAAAAATAAATAGAGGTTACCCAATTCAATATTTAATTGGCTATGTGGATTTTTTAGGCAATAAAATTTTAGTTAATAAAAATGTTTTAATTCCAAGATTTGAAACTGAACTATTGGTTGATAAAACAATAAAAACAATTTTAGACAAAAAGATTACTAAGGCTAGAGTTTTGGAAATAGGTACAGGCAGCGGATGTATTTCTATAAGTTTAAAAAAAGCAATACCAACTTTAACAATTGATGCTATTGATATTTCTTCAAAAGCTTTAAAGCTTGCTTCAGAAAACGCAAAAACAAACAATATTAAAATAAATTTTATAAAAAAAAGCATAGAAAAATACAATTGTGAGAATTATGACATTATAATAAGTAACCCGCCTTATATATCACACCAGGAAAAAATATCTTTGTCGGTGCATAAGTATGAGCCAAAAAAAGCTTTGTATGCTAGGAATAATGGTCTCTATTTTTATAATTTAATTCTTCAAAAATCATTAAAACTATTAAATAAAAAAGGAATTATTGCTTTTGAAATAGGATGTACCCAGGCCAATGACATAATAAAGCTTACTAAAAAATATTATCCTCAAGCAAGAATACTATTAGAAAAAGATTTAAATACTAAAGATCGCTATATTTTTATCTTTAATGAATAAAATTCTAAATAATCACTCACAATTAAAGTGGGTGATTATTTGATGAAGAAATTAATAATAATTGGCGTAATATTGATGATTGTTTTTTATAGTCAAAAAAGTGAACCTGATTATAGTGAAGCAATTAGGTTAAGAATTGTTCCAAATAGCAATTCTTCACTTGATCGTGATGTTAAAAGTACAGTTGAGCAAAATATTCAAACCGAATTATTAAAAGTTATTAGCATAAATGATTCAAAAGAAACGGTTCGAACAAAGTTAAAAAACAATTTAGATAATTTTGATAATCTTGTTAAAAAAACTTTTTTAGAAAAAGAATATTACCAAAATTATAATATTAATTATGGAATGAATTATTTCCCTGAAAAAGAATTTAATAATATTAAAATACCAGCAGGCGAATATGAATCATTGGTAATTACTTTAGGTGAAGGAAAAGGAGATAACTGGTGGTGCTTTTTATTTCCACCGCTATGTTTATTAGAAGCTCAGGAAGAAAATGCCGACAAAATAGAATATGATTTTTATTTTTCTAAATTAATAAATAAAATTTTTAAATAAAAATAAACCTTAATTAATATACTTAATTGAGGTTGATATGAAGGAATTTTTTACAGTATTAATTATTGGAATTGCTTTAAGTATGGATGCATTTTCTATGGCACTTAGTATTGGCACTTTTGGCTTAAAAGAAAAAAAAGAATTGATTTTATCATTTAGCGTCGGAGTAATGCATTTTATTATGCCTTTATTAGGATTTAAATTGGGCCACTTTATTATTAATCGTTATGAACTTAATGCAACTTTTTTTGCAGGATTAATTTTGATGATATTATCAATAAAATCATCGGCCGAAATGCTTAAAAATAAAGAAAAAAACTTTAGCTTAAATTTTATAGGAACCATTTTGTTTGCTTTTAGCGTTAGCATTGATAGTTTTTCTACGGGAATTGGTTTAAACGGATTAAGTGAAAAATATTTTTTATCTGCCTTAATGTTTTCATTGTGCAGTTTTTCTTTTACATATTTAGGCTTAATTCTAGGTAAATATATTAAAAGTAAAATTAAAGATTATGCTTCTTTTATAGGCATTTTAATCTTATTAATTATGGGATTAATATATATGTGTAAATAATTTCTAGAGTTACATTGACAAATTTTGAATACAATATTATAGTTAATTAAAGGAAGAAGTTATGCAAAAAATATTAATTAATGGAAATAAAGAACTAAAAGGTGAAATAAAAATAAGTGGAGCTAAGAATAGTGCTGTGGCATTAATTCCGGCTTCAATTCTTTGTGATGAGGAAGTAATACTTTATAATGTTCCAGAAATATCTGATATTTATAATTTAATTGATATTATTGAATATTTAGGAGGAACTTGTGAACTAAAAGATGAGGTTCTCAAAATAAATCCTAAAAATATTAAAAACAAGTTAATACCTGAAGAATTAGCCAAAAAGTTAAGAGCATCTTATTATTTTATGGGAGCAATGTTAGGTAAATTTAACAAATCTGAAATATTTTTTCCTGGCGGATGCAAAATAGGAGCAAGACCGATTGATCTTCATTTAAAGGGGTTTAAAAAATTAGGAGCAACAATTGAAAATAATGAGTTTAAATATTTAATTAAGGCTAAAAAATTAATTGGCAATAAAATATATTTGGATGTTGCTAGTGTTGGGGCAACAATTAATATTATGCTGGCAGCTGTAAAATCAAGCGGAACGACAATTATTAGTAATGTTGCAAAAGAACCCGAAATTGTTAATGTTGCCACTTTTTTAAACAATATGGGAGCAAAAATAACTGGGGCTGGAACTAGTGAAATAAAAATTGTTGGAGTTAGTAAATTAAGCCACGCTGTTGTTGATGTTATTCCCGATCGAATTGAAGCCGGGACTTATACTATTATTGGGGCGTTATTAGGTAATAAATTAACCATTAAAGATATAATTCCTAAACATATAGAGTCATTATTATCAAAGTTAAAAGAAATGGGAGTGTTATTTGATGTTAATACAACTTCTATAACTATTAAAAAAAGTCATAAATTAAATCCAATTAATATAAAAACTTTACCATATCCTGGCTTTCCAACAGACTTGGGACAACCAATTACGACTCTTTTAACCCAATGCAATGGCATATCTTTTTTTGAAGAAACTCTTTATGAAAACAGGGTAGGCCATATAGAATATCTTAATAAAATGGGGGCCAACATTAAAAACATGAAGCCCAATTCTATTATTGAGGGAAAAACTTTACTTCATGGCACTGAAGTAGTAGCTACAGATTTACGAGCAGGAGCAGCTTTAATTATTGCGGGTTTAATAGCAGATGGAGTAACTACTATTATGGATGTTGAACATGTTTTAAGAGGATATGAAAACTTACCAGAAAAATTAACTGCTGTTGGAGCAGATATAAAATTAATTGATTATTAAAAATACTTGTCATTAAAAAAACATGTGATATAATACTTTAGGAAGCAATTACTATAGTTAAACATTAACTATGGCGGAAGGAGAAAAAAATGAAAAAGGGAATACATCCGGAACAAAAAGATACAAAATTTATTTGTGCTTGTGGAACAGAATTTACTTGTAAATCTACAAAAGATGAAATTCATATAGAAGTATGTAACGAATGCCATCCATTTTATACAGGGACACAAGGTAAGCATAAAAAAACAGGTTCTGTAGAAAAATTTAATCGTAAATATGGACTAGATAAATAACTACCAATTGGTAGTTTTTATGTGCTATAATTTTGATAGGAGAGGTTGTTATGTCAAAGACAAAGTATATTTTTCAAAGAATATTAAAATTGGATTACAAAAACTTTTTTGCTAAAATTAATTTAATTCACAAAGAAACAAAAAAGCCAAAAGCCGCTATCTTTTTTGATATGATATTTACTTGCTTAAAATATCAAGCTGGATATATGGATTATTATCTTTTAAAAATGTATAACATGAATGCTAAGGAAAAAGCAACTTTTTTAGTAAGAGGAGAGAATAATTATCTAATAAATTTATTAAATAAAAAAGAAGATATTCATTTATTAAATAATAAAATAGAAACCAATAATCTTTATCATAAATATTTAAAAAGAGACTGGAGTTATGTTGCCAACAAAAATGTTAGTGATTTTATAAAGAAACATAAAAAGTTTATCGCTAAACCTAGCGATGGACAGTGTGGCAAAGGTATCAAAATGATTGAAACAAAATATTACAAAAGCATTGAAGATGTAATAAAGTATTTAAAAAAGAATAGCCTTGATTTACTAGAAGAATTAGTTGTGCAAAATAATGAAATTAATCAAATTAATAAAAGTTCAGTAAACACGCTTAGAATAGTAACGATTTATAATAAAAAAGTTTATTATATTGGAGCTTGTTTTAGAATTGGTAATAATAATTTTGTTGATAATTTTGAGAGCGGAGGAATGACTGCGCGAGTAGATATTGATAGCGGCTTAGTAATTGGTCCAGCAATTGATAAAAAAGGAAAAGCTTATTATAGTCATCCTGTAACTAAAAAAAGGATAGTGGATTTCAAAATCCCTTATTATAAAGAAGCATTAAAAATGATTGAGCAAATGGTAAAAGTAATTCCAACAGTCAGATATGTTGGATGGGATATAGCAATAACTAATGATGGGCCAGTATTGATTGAAGCCAATCCATTACCTGGTAGCCAAATAACTCAAATGCCATATCCGGGCTATAAAAAAGAAGGTTGTTTACCAAGAATTAAAGAAGCAGTTATGGATTTAAAGGAGAAAAAATAATATGAAAATAGCTATAGCAACTGATCACAGAGGGGCAAAACTAAAAGAAGAATTAATAAAAAATTTAATTGAAAGAAACTATGAAATAAGTGATTGTAGTCCTGAAAATCACGATACAGATGACTATCCCGACTTTGCTTTAAAAGTCGCGTTACAAGTTATAAATAAAGAAGTGGATTTTGGAGTTTTAATTTGTGGCAGCGGGATTGGGATGTCAATTGCAGCAAATAAAGTTAAAGGAATTCGCTGTGCCAGAGCGATAGATGTTAATGATGCTATTTATTCTAGAAAAGATAACAATGCTAATGTCATTGCATTTAGTAGCAGCATTAACATTGATAAGTCTTTAGAAATGATAAATGCATTTATTAATCAACCATTTAATACTGAAGAAAAATATCAAAGGAGAATAGACAAAATCATAAAAATTGAAAATGGCGAGTATAATGAATTATAAGTTATTTGTTTATATAGTTATTACTCTTTTAAGTGCTGTAGCAGTTAGTGGTATGAATTTTAATAATATTTTTAGAAAAGATAAAACAATTGAGGCCAAAATACTAGTTTTTCTATTTATCTTGGCTTTAAGTTATTTGGTAACCAACTTTATAGGAGATTTTTTAGAAGTAAGTCAAATAGCATAGGAGATTTATGAATAAAAAATTAAAATATTTAATTTATGTAATTGGCTTTTTAGTTCCAATTGTAATATTTAGTTTCTGTAAAAAAGAAACTATTTTTAATAATGAAATAAAAAATAAAATATATGTAGAAATATTATTAAAAGATAACACAACAATAAAAGAAGAACTAGAAAGTTATGTTTTAGGGGTGGTGGCAGCTGAAATGCCCGCTTCTTTTACAGATGAAGCTTTAAAAGCACAAAGCGTAGCGGCCAGAACTTTTGCAGTTAATAAACTAAATAACAATTTAATAAAAATAGATACTGATGCCCAAGCATATATTACTAAAGATGAAATGAAAATAAAATGGAATAATAATTTTGATAAATATTATTCAAAATTGAAATTGCTAGTTGATTCTACCAAAAATCAAATTATAACCTATAATGGTAAAGTAATAAAATCCTATTATTTTTCAATGAGCAATGGTCAAACAGAAGATAGTATTATTGTATTCAATGAAACAAAACCTTATCTTCAATCGGTAAATTCATCTTTAGAAGAAAATTTAGATAACATTACAAACATCAAAGTAATTTCAAAATCTGATTTTTGCCAAATATTGGTAATAAAAAATTGCGATGATATTAAAATTAATTCTATAAAAACTAGCATTTCAAAAAGAGTGGAAAGTCTTTACATCAACAATAATTATTATACCGGAATAGAATTAAGAAAAAAACTAAATTTAAGGTCAACAGATTTTATAATTGAAATTAAAAACAATGATATTATTATCACTACAAAAGGTTACGGCCACGGTGTGGGAATGAGTCAGTATGGAGCCAATGAACTCGCTAAAAAAGGATATGATTATAAAGAAATCATCAAATATTATTATCAAGGAGTAGAAGTAGTTAATATTGATAGTATAAAATAAGTTAAATTGTTCAACTTAATAGTAGGAAGGTGAACAATTTGAAAGGGTTAAAATTAAAAAAACAAGTTTTAAAATTTATTTATGTGATGGCTGTAGCAGCTGTTTTTCTGACTGTTTTATTAGTAGCAGGAGTTATTAAATCCGGATTGGTTATTAAAGATAATTATAAATATGTCTTGAATCCAATTTTGGATTCAACTGTAGCAGTTGTTGATACAAAAAATAAAGAAATAATCAAGCCTTACATCGGAGAAAATGTAACAATTGACAAGTATTTTTATAGTAAAGATGATGATGAAGCAACTCAAAAGAAGTCTTTAATATATTATCAGAATACTTATATGCAAAACTCGGGTTTATTATATGTATCAAGTAATACCTTTGATGTGGTTGCAGTTTTAGATGGTAAAGTATCAAATATTAAAGAAGATAATATTTTAGGTAATGTAGTAGAGGTAACTCATGGAAACAATCTGCTGACAGTTTACTATTGCTTAGGAGAAATAAATGTTACTGTTGGTTCTAATATCAGTCAAGATGATTTAATTGGTATTGGTGGAACTAACAACTTAAATACAAAATATAAAAACTCATTGTTGTTTGAAGTATATCTAAATGGTCATTTAATCGATCCTGAATCATTCTTTGAAATGGATATTAAAGATTTACAAATAGATTAGTAATAAAAAAATCATGCTTTTTATATATTTTATAAAGGGCGTGATTGATTGCAATCTAAAATTAAAGATCGTGTAATTAAAGAAGCAGATTATATAATTAATACTAAAAGCACCATTCGGAAAGCTTCTTTTTTCTTTAATACGAGTAAAAGCACCATTCATAAAGATATGCATGAAAGATTAATGGAAATTGATAAAGAAAGATATAAGCAAGTGAATGATATATTTTCATATCATTTAGCAATAAGACACTTAAATGGTGGTGAAGCAACTAAAAATAAATACTTAAAAAGAAGTGGTAAAAATGAAAAAATACGCAATACCCATTTATATTTCTAATAAGAATACATACCTTATTGATAAAAAAAAAGAATTTCATGTAATTAAGCATAAAAAAACTTTATTTAAAAATGGTTACTTTATAAATGAAAATAATTTTGAAGAGCATATTATAAAAATACTATCAAAATATAAAATTAAAAATCATTTTTTTAATTTAAAAATCATTTTTTTTATTAATTTCTATAATGACATTAATAAAAATATTATTAAAGATATTTTGCAAAAGCAATTTTTCAATCAAACTATGATTCAGAAAGCTGATTTTTTAACTTCAAAAAATCTAAAGATATTTATTACCAAAAACCATTTAATAGTTGAAAATCAAAAAATGCTGAATTTTGATATGTTTTACGATAAAAAAGACATTTTAAAAGGCATTATGAAATATATTTACTATTCTATAGACTATTTTGATAAAAAGCCAATAATTTACGGTGATAGTAATTACATTCAAAGAATATTAAAATTAAGGCCAAAATTTTTATATATTGAAGATTTTAATGCTTTAATTAAAGAAAAACTTTTAAAAAGCATACAAAACTATTGATTTTGTATGCTTTTTGTATTATAAATAAGATAACTCAAAGTGAACGAGGAGGAGTTATGATTAGGTTTGTTGTTGTCGACGATGATAAAGAATATCATTTGTGTGTTAAAGATGTTATAAGAAAAGCTATGTTTAAATACGATTCAATTTATAAAATAGATTTTTACGAAAAAATGAATTCAGCATTAGATAAAGCTATTAAAGAAGAGGCTGATAAAAAAATTTATATTTTAGATATCGAATTAACTAATAGTATTTCTGGTATTGAAATAGCTAAATTGATTAGAGAAAATGATTGGGAAAGTCATATAATATTTTTAACTTCTCATGATTATCAATTTCACAAAGTGTTTTCTACAGTATTAGAAGT
>CAYTSB010000029.1:0-11215 GCA_964440405.1 uncultured Muribaculaceae bacterium | reverse complement strand
TTTCTTAATAATTTATTGCATTATTTAGAATAATATATTATAATCATAACATCAAATGTATTGAAAAAGAGGAGTATTTTATTAATTATTAAAGAGAGTTAGTGATTGGTGCAAACTAATATAATTAATAAAAAAAGGTAGCTTTGGAGCATTTGCGTATTTAGGCGTTAACTATTTAAGTGTATAACAAAAGTTATAAAATAAGGTGGTACCGCGGGTTTAACTCGTCCTTAGATTATAACTTTTTTGTTTTTTTGAAAGGATTTGATTTTATGTTAGATCAAAAATATAATCATGAATCAGTTGAGAAGGGTAAATATCAAAAATGGCTAGATGCTGGTTATTTTACCAGTGGTGATTTATCTAAAAAACCATATGCTATTGTTATTCCACCACCAAATATCACTGGTAATTTACATTTAGGTCATGCCTGGGATACAACGCTTCAAGATATTATTATTCGTTTTAAGCATTTAGAAGGTTTTGATACTTTGTGGGTTCCAGGAATGGATCATGCCGGAATAGCTACCCAGGCTAAAATTGATGAAAAATTAAGAAAGATGGATATTAATCCTCGCAGTTTGACTAGAGAAAAATGGCTTTCTTATGCTTGGGATTGGAAAAATGAATATGCAACTAATATTAGAAATCAATGGGCGAAACTAGGATTAAGTCTAGATTATACTAAAGAAAGATTTACTCTAGATGAAGGATTATCTAAAGCAGTTAGATATGTTTTTGTTAGTTTATATAAAAAAGGCTTAATTTACCAAGGTGAAAGAATTATCAACTGGGATCCAGAAGCAATGACTGCTTTATCAAATGAAGAAGTTATTTATAAAGAAATTAAAGCAAAATTTTATTATCTTAAATATTTTATTGAGGATAGTAAAGAGTATTTAAGTATTGCTACAACTCGTCCTGAAACAATCTTTGGGGATACAGCGGTAGCAGTTAATCCTAATGATGAAAGATATAAGTCTTTAATTGGTAAGAATGTAATTTTACCTTTAGTTAATAAAAAAATTCCAATTATTGCTGATATGCATGCTGATCCGGAATTTGGTACCGGAGTAGTTAAGATAACCCCGGCTCATGATCCTAATGATTTTGAAGTTGGAGAAAGACATAATTTAGAAAAATTAATTGTTATTAATCCTGATGGCAAGATGAACGAAAATGCAATCGGTTATAATGGTTTAACGAGAGAAGAGGCAAGGATTAAAGTAGTTGCTGATTTAAAAAAGCAAGAGCTATTAATTAAAGAAGAAGAAATTATTCATTCAGTAGGTCATTCAGAAAGAACCGATGCCATGGTTGAACCATATTTATCAAAACAATGGTTTGTTAAAATGCGTCCTTTAGCGGATCAAGCATTAGATTTTCAAAAAGATAAAAATAAAAAAGTTAACTTTGTTCCGAAAAGATTTGAGAAAATTATGAACCACTGGATGGAGATTAGCCATGACTGGTGTATTTCTAGACAATTATGGTGGGGTCATCAAATTCCAGTTTGGTATAAAGATGGAGAAATCTATTGTGAAATGGAAAATCCTCAGGAAGATGGCTGGATCCAAGATCCAGATGTTTTAGATACCTGGTTTAGTAGTGCTTTGTGGCCATTTAGTACCTTGGGTTGGCCTGATGATACCGAGTTATTAAAAAGATATTATCCTAATAATGTTTTAGTGACTGCTTATGATATAATTTTCTTCTGGGTCTGTAGAATGGTCTTTCAAGGCGAAGAATTTTTAGATTCTAGGCCTTTTCATGACTGCTTAATTCATGGCTTAATTAGGGATAATAAAGGCCGTAAAATGAGTAAAAGTTTAGGCAATGGAGTAGATCCAACTGCTATTATTGATAATTATGGAGCTGATGCTTTAAGATGGTTTTTATCAACTAACAGTGCTCCCGGATTAGACTTAAGATATGAAGAAGAAAAAGTAGCATCTTCTTGGAATTTTATTAATAAACTATGGAATGCTTCTCGTTTTGTCTTAATGAATATTAGTATTAATGAGGAAATAAAATTAGCTAATTTAGATGTTCAGGACAAATGGATTTTAAATAGATTAAATTCTATAATTAAAGATGTTACCAAATATATGAATAAATATGAGTTTAATAATGCGGCAGCTTTAATATATAATTTCTTTTGGAATGATTTCTGCGATTCATATATTGAGATATCTAAATATAAAATAGATAAAATTAATACTAAAAGTACTTTAAAATATACTTTAAAATGCATCCTTCAAATGTTACATCCCTTTATTCCATTTGTAACTGATGAAATTTATACCAAATTAACTGATGAAAATATTTTTAACAGTACTTATCCTTTATCTAATAAAGATTTTGAATATAATGAAGAAGCCAAGTTATGTGAAGAAATGATTTTATTTGTTAAAAAATATCGTAATATAATTAAAGAAAATAATATTCCTAAGGAATATCAAGTTAAAATTAATAACGATTTAGATTATGAAACAATTATTAATGTTTTAAGAATTAAAGATAAAATTATTAATGAAAAAAAAGATATCCAAAATATTAATGTAACAACAGCTAACTATAATGTAACTATTTATTTTAATAAAGAAATTGATCAAGATAAAACAAATAATGAAATATCTAAGTTACAAGAAAGTATTAATAAAAGAAGAGCTTTATTAAATAATTCGGCTTTTATGAATAAAGCACCAGAAAAATTAATTAATGAAGAAAAAGAAAAATTAGGTAATGAAGAATTGCTATTAAAAGAATTATTAAAATGATATAATTAGAAAGAGGTTGATTGTATGAAAGTTTCTAAATTAGGTTTAAAAAATAATAAATTAAATAATATTGATAAGCAATTTCCAGGACAGGATATTTTATATCAAACAGGTCAAATTGAACAATTTGCGAGTGGTATTTATGCTTATGGTCATGTTCCTTTCTTAGTTAAAGAAAACATTAAGAAAGTTATTAGAGAAGTACTAACTAATCACGGCTGTAGTGAGCTATCCTTACCGATACTTCAACCTGAAGCAATGTGGATAGCATCAGGAAGACTTGAGCGTTATGTTAAAGACAAGGTAATGTTTAGATGTTTAACTGAAAAAGGTAATTATTGTTTAGCACCAACAGCTGAAGAAGCAGTAGTTGAGTTTGCTAAATCAAGACTCGTTTCGTATAAAGATTTACCTACAACATATTTTCAAATTGGTGAAAAATTTAGAGATGAAATCAGACCTAGAGGTTATTTACTTCGTGGTAAAGCATTTGAAATGTTTGATGCTTATAGTTTTGGTAAAAATAAGGAAGATTTAGATAAAGAATATGATAATATACGTAAAGCTTATTTTGAAGTATTTAATAAATTAGGATTAGATGTCATTGCAGTAGCTGCTGATAGTGGAGCAATTGGTGGTGATAAATCAGAGGAATTTATGGTTATTTCCGATATCGGAGAAGATACTGTTTTAATAAGCCCTGATCATAAAATGGCATATAATAAAGAGGTTTTAGAAAATAAAATCATTGATACTACTGGCTATAAAGAAATAAAAACCGTAGAACTAGGACATATTTTTGCTCTGGAAGATAAATATTCTAAAAGTATGAATGGAACATTTATTAATGAACAAGATCAAAACAGTTATTATCAAATGGGATGCTATGGAATTGGAGTAAGTAGAACTTTAGCAATGGTTTATGAAAATAATATTACTAAAGATAATAATGGTAATTTTACTGGATTTGCTTTACCAGCAGCAATAGCTCCCTATAAACTTTATATTATTGCTAAGGATGATGAGGAAGCTAAGGTAAAAGAAGCAGAGTATTTATATCAGGAACTGCTTAAATTAAATATAGGAGTTATCTATGATGACTCAAAAGCAACAATGGGTTATAAAATAAAGACTAATGAAATTATTGGTACTCCTTATATGGCTTTATTTGGTAGTAAAAGTGAAAGAGGTATGGTCGAACTCGAAAATAATAAAACTAAGGAAAAGAAAGTCTTGAAAATTGAAGAGTTAATTGAATTTTTAAAAACTATTTAAAAGGATTTAATAACAAAGTGTCGAATATATATAATAGAGATATTTATATTTCGACATTTTTTTATTCGTTAAAGACTTATTATAAAAGTGGTGATTATGATGAAAAAATATTTAAAACCAATTGTTTTTGCAGTTGCTTTAGGGTGCTTATTTGGTTACTTGTTTTTTAAGAAAGACGAACCTCTAATTGAAGAGGTAATAAATGAAAGTAAACTAGTTAGTTTTATTCAAGTGGGAGTATTTAATAATTACGATAACGCTCTAAATAAAAAAAATGATTTTAATCCCAGTATTATTGTTAATGATGATGGTAAATACCGGGTTTTTATTGGTGTTTTTGATAATACTGAAGTCATTAATAAAATGAAGGTGTTATATAGTGCTCATGAATATGATTACTATATTAAAAAAGA
This sequence comes from uncultured Muribaculaceae bacterium, assembly GCA_964440405.1. Lineage (GTDB taxonomy): Bacteria > Bacillota_I > Bacilli_A > RF39 > UBA660 > DAOSVX01. The sequence continues at coordinate 6,747 of CAYTSB010000029.1, read as the reverse complement.
TAATATCAATAATAAAGAGTTTTTAAATTATTTAAGTAATGCTCAAAATTTAATGTTAAATACTGAGGATGAAAAAGCCTTAAATAAAATCGTGAAAGAAATTTTAGACAAGTATATGGAAGTGGTTAAATGAATTTTTTAATTAAAGAAATACCTAAATTAGAACGGCCTCGAGAAAGATTAAAAAATAGTGGAGCAAAAAATCTCAGTAATGAAGAATTACTAGCTATAATTTTAAGAAGTGGTACTAAAAATATATCAGTTAAAGAAGTGGCGATGAATGTTTTAAAGGAAATTAAAAATATTAGTGATTTGCCTAAGTATTCAATTAATAAATTAACTAAAATAAAAGGAATTGGGGAAGTAAAAGCCATAACTTTAATAGCAACGATAGAGTTGGGTAAAAGAATTTATTTAGATAACAAACCGGATAATAATATAACTTTAAATAATGTTGGTTTAGTCTATGAATTATTTAAAAACAAATTTAAAAATACTTATCAGGAAGAATTTATGGTAGTTTATCTTGATACTAAAAAGAAGTTAATTGATTATAAAGTCTTGTTTATTGGAACAGTTAATGAATCAGTAGTTCATCCCAGGGAAATATTTAAAGAGGCTTATCAACTCTCAGCATCTTATATTATCTGTCTCCATAATCATCCTTCGGGAGATCCATCACCCAGTAAAAGTGATGATATTTTAACTGAATATCTTTTAAATACAAGTAAAATTATGTTAATTCCTTTACTAGACCACATTATTATTGGTGAAAACAGTTATTATAGCTATTTAGAAGAAGGGAAGATTAAATAATGAAAAATATTTATAAAAACAGCTTAATTGTGATTGTTTTTATTTTTGCTTTTATTTTTAAAGGTTATTTATATAAGTTCATTGGCAATTTAGAAAACTTCTTGGCTCCAGATGTTATTTATGAAGTAGAAACCAGCATTTTGACTTCTGAAAATAAAAATTTAAAAGAAGAAATATTCAGATTAAAGGAAAATATTGAGTTGGAGCAATATGCCAATTATAACTATAAAATAACCAGACTATTGATTACCAGTTATGAAGATATTTTAAATAAAGGGATAGTGTTATTAGGCAAAAGTGATAACATAGTAAAAAATATGATTGTCGTAAATAATCAAGGATTAATTGGCATAATCGATGAAGTTTATAAGGACTACTCGGTAGTTAATTTTATTACTGGCAGTAAAAATATTTCAGTTAAGATTAATGATAATTTAGGAATTATTGGTTCTTATAATAATAAAAACAAGACTTTTTTAATTAATAAAATAGATAATTATGCCAATGTTAATATAAATGATGAAGTCTATACTTCCAGTTACAGTATCTATCCTGAAGATGTTTATTTAGGTAAAGTGATTAAAATAAGTAATGAGAATTATGATTTGGAAAAGTATGTTGAAGTAAAAAGTAATATTGATTTATATAATACTTACTATGTTGGAATTATTCTGGGTATTAAATGATTTACTTGATGATGCTGTTAGATCTTCTCATTATTAAGCTCAATCTATTTATGCCAATGTTATTCTTAATTCCTATTATTAATCATAAGCATAATTTTATTTATTATTTAATTACTGGTTTATTACTAGATTTATTTATTATTTATAATTTTCCGGTTAATTCAATTATTTTTATTCTGTTATACTTAATAAATAAAATAATTTTAAATATTAATCCTTATTATCATAAAATAATTTATTTAATTAACTATTTGATTATTAGTTCTATTTATCTTGTCTATTACAATTTAAATATAACTTCTAATCTGATAGAAAGCTTTTTTATTAACTATTTAATTTTTATTATCTGTGATAATTATGCCAATTTAAACATAAAATTAAATGGGTGAAGATTAATGGATAGTGAAATTGCAAGAATTAGAAAAAAAATTAAAGTATCAAGTAAAAGTAATAGTCATCGAAGTAAGTACTTAACCAGCTTATTTACAAGAGTTTTGTTAAGTATTATTTTTATCTTAGTCAGTGTTATTTATATTAAATATAGTAATAATAATTTAATTAATTATAAAAAAATATTTTTAACTGATACATTACCTTTTACTAAAATAGAAAACACTTTAAGTAAGTATTTTGGTGAAAACAAAATTTTGAAAAAAGTTATTGATGATACTACCACCCCGGTTTTTAATGAGACTCTAAAATATACAGACAAATCAATGTTTTATGATGGTTGCAGCTTAAATGTTGATCAAAACTACTTAACTCCATTACTTGAAAGTGGCTTAGTGGTTTTTATTGGTGAAAAAGAAAATTATGGAAATACGGTTATTATTCAAGGGGTAGATGGAGTAGATATCTGGTATGGTAATGTTATAAATTTAAATGTTACTTTATATGAATATGTTGAAAAAGGAACCCTTTTAGGTGAAGTAAATGGTAATAATTTATACTTAGTATTTCAAAAAGATGGTAAATATTTAGATTACGAAAAATATGTTTAAAATTCATCCGCTAACTTATATCTTGTTATTTATTGCTTTTTTATGTGGAACATTTAGAAACCTCCTTATTATTTATATAATAGTTATTGTTCATGAACTGGGACATGTTATGATTAGTTATTATTTAAAATTTAAAATTAAAGAAATATTAATTCTCCCTTTTGGCGGAATAACTAAGTTAGATAAATGTGTTAATACCAGTACCGATAATGAATTATTATTGGCCTTGGGCGGAATATTAAATCAATTAATTCTATTTATTATCTTATTTATTTTATTTAGATTAAATATTTTATCATATAAAACATATGGCTTATTTAAATACTATAATACAATCTTAATTTTATTTAATTTAATACCAATTATTCCTTTAGATGGTTATAGTATTTTAAAAGCAATTTTAGAAAAATTTCTGCCTTTTAAGAAATCTTTTTATATAACAGTAGCTATTTCAATTATAATTCTTTTAGTTTTAATTTTTTTAAATTATTATTATGCTATTAACAATTATTTAATTTTATCATTTATTATTTATAAAATAATAATAGAAGTAAAAGATTTTAAATTTGTCTATCATAAGTTTTTATTGGAAAGATATTTTAATAATTTAACATTTAGAAGAGTTAAAATTTTAAATAAGATTAAATTAGATAAGATGCATAAAGATAAGTATCATTTTTTTATCAGTGATGGTAATATCCATAGTGAAAGTAAAATCTTAAATAAATTGTTTGACAAAAGCCATATTTACTGGTAAAATTATCAATGTTTTAAGGGCTTTCTTAAAACCGCACTAAAAAGGTTTACAAATGATTATTATCTACCTTAAAGGCGTGTCTTACAAAAGAAGTGGAGGGAAATATGAAAGCTATATTTATAACTGGCGGTAAGCAGTACTTTGTTGATGAGGGCGACACAATTTATGTTGAAAAATTAGATGGTGAAGTTGGAACAAAAGTAGAATTTAATGAAGTTTTATATGCCAATGGCAGTTATGGAATGCCTACTTTAAAAGGGGCAAAGGTAATTGGTGAGATTCAAAAACAAGGTAAACAAAAGAAAATTCTCGTTTTTAAATATAAACCAAAGAAAAAATATCGTAAAACACAAGGACATCGTCAGCCATATACTAAAGTTTTAATTAAAAAAATAGAAGTAAAATAATATGATTAAGATTGATGTTAAAGAAAATAATAAAAGAATATCAGAAGTTTTAATTAAAGGACATGCTAATTATGATATATCTGGTCAAGATATTATTTGTGCCAGTGTTAGTTCAATTGTTATAACCAGTATCAATATGATTATAACATTTGATCAGGATAGTATTACTTATGAAGAAAAAGATGGCTACATCAAAATAAATACTCTTAAAACTGATGATATTACTAACAAGATACTTACTAATATGATTAATATGTTAAATGAATTAGTAAGTAAGTATCCCAAAAATATAAATATGAAAAGAGGAGAATAATGAAATTTTTAAGTTTAAATATTCAATTATTTGCTCATGTTAAAGCTCAGGGATCTACCCATAATGGTCGTGACTCAGCAGGTCGCAGACTAGGTGCTAAAGCTAGTGATGGTGAAACTGTTACTGCTGGATCAATCCTATATCGTCAAAGAGGAACCAAAATTTTCCCAGGAACAAATGTGGGAATGGGTAAGGATCATACTTTATTTGCATTAATTGAAGGCGTAGTAAAATACGAAGGATTAGGAAAAGATAAAAAGAAAGTAAGCGTTTATTCAAAATAAATGCTTTTTTTATTGTATAATGTTTATATAGTTATAAATATTTGCAACTTTTTTATTAAAAATAGGAACTATTATATTGTAGGTGAAAAATGATTAATCAACATAACCTAATTAAATTTGATGAGATATATAATAAAACATATGATAAGACATTAAAATATGTTATTTGTAAATGCTCTAATATTGATGATGTTAATGATATCATTCAGGATATTTATTTTGAATTATATAAAATACTAACTAGAAATAGTAAGATAGATAACATTGAAACATATCTTATTGGAATTGCTAGAAATAAAGTAAATAAATATTATGGTATCTTTTATAAATTTAAAACCATATCTTTGTTTAGTAAAATTAATGACTTAGAACTTCAGGATACTATAAAATCTGATATTAATCTTGAAAAAATAATAATTACTAAAGATGATTATGATCGTGTTTGGAAATATTTAAAAACTAAGAAAGTGATTATTAGCAAGATATTTTATTTATATTATGTTTTAGATTTAACTATTAAAGAAGTGGCTTTAGAATTAAATTTAAAAGAATCATATGTTAAAAGCATTATCTATCGCAATCTTAAAGAAATCAAAGATTTATTGAGAAAGGAAGATCCAAATGGCTAATAAAAAAATATTCAAAAAGATATTTGATAACAATATTAATAAAAGCAATAACTATAACCAGATAATTAGTAAGATAAATAAAAAACGAAATAAATTAAATTTATTAAAATATGTATTAACTCCTGTTTTTACACCGGTGATATTAATTATAACTTTACTTTTAATATTTAGTAATAAAAATAGTTATTCAGGTAAGCTTTATAAAGACTTACCAGTTACGTATACTTATAATGTAAAATTATTTGATGATTCAACACCAGAAAAAGCAATTGGCATCAGTGATTATGTTTTTGTGGCCAAAGTAAATAAAATAATTAGAACCGAATATAGAAATCCTGTCGAGATTGAAACCAGTTTAATTACTAAAAAAACTGTTTATGATCCTTATACATATTACAGTCTTAGTGTAATTCAAAATATTAAAGGAGAATTAATAACATCATCACCAATTGAATTAATTCAATATGGTGGACTGAATAAAGACGGTAAGAGTTACGTTTGGATTGAAGATGGTTGTGAGCTATTTGAAGTAGGTAAATATTATATCTTTTTAGCAGCAACCTGGAATCATACTGATGGTGAAATTATTGAAGTATCAGATGCCAATAGAAGAGTATTTTTAGGAGATGATTATAATAGCACCAGCAGTAAGAATAAAATATTAAGATATATTGAAGCTTATAAAAACGAAATAATACCAGAAGTACCAGATAACTGGCAAAAATTTCTTCACCATTATATTTCAAAATATGATGTTAATTATAAGAAAAACTAAAAATTTTAATTTTTAGCTTTTTTATTGTATAATTATTAATAGGAGTAATAATATGAGAAAAAATATATTAATTGTTGGCCCAGCAAGAGTAGGTAAAACTACTTTAGCAAGAAGATTAAATGAAAAATTAAATTATAGTATTATTAATTTAGATAATATTATTTCAGTATTCGAAAATACATATCCTGAACTGGGAATTAAACACAACGGTGATGATATAAAAACATCTAGTAATTTTGCGCCTTTCATAATTAAGTATTTAAAAGAACTTGCAGATGGTCCAAACTTCTGGAATGGTAATAAATTTGTAATTGAAGGAACTCATATTGATTTTGAAAAAGTATTAACTAATCTTGATGGTGAAAAATATATGATTATCGGTTTAGTATACAATTATAAGTCAAATGAAGAATTATATAATGATATTAAAAAATATGATACTGAAGATGATTGGACATATTATTGTGAAGAAGAGGAATTGAAAGGAAATATAAATTATTTTCTTGAAAAAAACCGTTTCTTTTATAATAAGTTTAAAGAATATGATATTTTAATTTATGATGTTTCTAATAATAGAGATCAAACTTTAAATAAAATTATAGAAGATATTAAAAAAGAGATGGAGGAATAAATGAATATCGAAATTGAAAAAATAGTAAGTAAAGATAAAAGTATTTTAATAAATTTATTTCAATTATATTTACATGACATAACAGTATCATTACCGATGGATGTTAATGAACACGGATTATTTGAATATAATGAAATTGATTTTTACTTTAATGGCGATAAAAATCATCATGCTTTTTTTATTAGATCAGATGATAAATATATTGGGTTTGTTTTAATAGACAATAATTTTATGGTATTAGATCAAAAAGAAAACAATTATGATTTATCAGAGATGTTTATTTTAAATGCTTATAAGAATAAAAGGATAGGTAAAGAAGTAGCAGTTAGAATATTTGATATGTTTAAAGGCAACTGGGAAGTAAAACCAGTACCTAGAAGTGAAAGCGCTAGGAGATTTTGGGAAAGAACAATAAAGGATTATACTAATAATAATTATAAGATTGAAT
>CAYTSB010000028.1:9491-11368 GCA_964440405.1 uncultured Muribaculaceae bacterium | reverse complement strand
TATATAAGTTATTAAAGTTAAAATAGCCATTATAATTACAAATAATCCTGCCAAGAACATCCAAATATATTTAATCCAATCTTTGTATTTAATATCTAAATAAGATAATCCAATCATTAAGAATAGACTGGTTGGTGCAAAGAACTGAACAAATCCATGGATAGCTTGGAAAAGAACCAACATAACTGATTTTGATGCTGCTGTGCCATATGAACTGGCAAAGAATCCTACTACACTATCAGCAACATATCTCATTTCGACTCCAAATAGTGAAGCAATGAACGCTACAACTGTAGTTAAGTAAACGTTAAATTTACTTGCTAATCCTGCTATGGCATTAGCAATTGTTGGAACAACCGGATAACTTACTGATAAAATACAAATAGCATAAATCATTAGCATAATCAAAATTGGCTTCAACATTTTTTTAGCGCCATCAGCAAATGATTTTAAAGCTTCATTAAAATCTATTTTATAGATAAGTATTAATAAACCACTGGCCAATAACATTAGCATTTGAATTACATATAAATCCCATTGACCAAATGAATTAACATTTCCTAAGATATAAGAAACAATCTTAACATTTTCGGTCCCTATATTCATTAATCCAGTATGGAATGTATCAAATATTTTAACTCCTAAAACATCAGTCCATGAAATGTAACCTAGGATAGTAAATATTGACAGAATACTCAAAATTGTTACCACTGGCCATATTTTAACATCTTTGTTAATTTTTACTACTTTTTTAGTCTCTTTTTTACCCAATGCTTTTGATTTACTTTCTTTAGCATTATTTTTAATAATACGCATAATTGTAAAGAAATTAAAGAGAATATAGGTTACAAAGAACAATAATATTTTAATAAATATTTGACTTGCATAAGTTGTCCCTAAATAGCCATTTAAATCAGCAATTATTGCTGGACTATAAGTTGAACCAATAATACCAATTAAAATTGAACCAAAGGTTGTTGCAAATGCAACTATTTTATCATTAGTCAAATTTAATATTAATGCAATAATAAATGGTACAAAGACTAATAATTGATAAAATTCATTACTAATTGATGTAATTGCAGCTATTACAAATGATGTAACAAGTACAAATGGTATTTCCTTTCCTTTTAATAATTTAGTTAATTTGGTCATTAAACTTTGGTATCCGCTAGTTAAGGAAAGTATTTCATAAAATCCACCAATAATTAAGAATAATGATACTAGTATTGGAAAATAGTATAAACTTACTAATGCATAAGTGAATAAATCATTTAAACCAATCCTAGTGATTTTTGAAACAACTATTTCCGTTCCATTAAAAGATCCAGATTTAATAATCCAAGTTAGTAAAACTGTTACCAAAATTCCAATGCCAAGGATTTTGAATAAGTCATGTTTTTCAAACCATTTTTTCATTTTCTACCTCCTATTAAATTATATATCAAAAAAAAGGTTTATACAAACCTTTTTTTGTGAAACAATTGTGAATTTAATTGAATTACGATAATATTCTCGTACTTTCCAATGCTAGTCATTTAAAACAAGGCAATCTCTTTTTTGGAAATTTAAAAGGTGACGAAAGATTTTTCGTCACCCAAACGGATAATTATTGAACATTATTAGTGCCAATAATCATTCCTATATTATTCTCTTGGTTTCATATGTGGGAATAAAACAACTTCTCTAATTGTTTCACTACCAGTCAACATCATGACTAAGCGATCAATTCCCATGCCCATACCACCAGTTGGGGGTAACCCATATTCTAAAGCTTCAACATAATCAAGATCCATTTCATTTGCTTCTTCATTACCAAGCTCTTTTTCTTTTATTTGAGCTTCAAATCTTTCATATTGATCATCTGGATCATTTAA
>CAYTSB010000028.1:0-9391 GCA_964440405.1 uncultured Muribaculaceae bacterium | reverse complement strand
GCTTCTTCAAAAGTCATATTTTGAGTAAAATCAATACCCATTTTTTCTTTTATTGCATCACACATACTGATTCTTTTGTAACCACTTTTTAATGAAATGTTATGACCTTTCCAAACAATATCATAAGTTCCTAGGGCCGTCATTGCGGCATTACTAATAATACCTTCAGTAAGATCCATCATTCCCTCTAAGTCACTATATGCTTTATAAACTTCAATGGTAGTGAATTCAGGATTATGATCACGATCCATTCCTTCATTTCTAAATAAACGACCTATTTCATAAACACCATCCATACCACCGACAATTAATCTTTTCAAGTTTAATTCAGTAGCAATTCTTAAATACATATCTATGTTTAAGGTGTTGTGGTGAGTAGTAAATGGTCTGGCATTTGCTCCTCCTAAAATAGTCCCTAAAATAGGAGTTTCTACTTCAGTATAACCCAAATCATCTAAATATTTTTGAATAGATCTAATAATTTTTGGCCTAACAAAAGCAATTTTGCGGGCGTCTTCATTCATTATTAAATCAACATATCTTCTTCTAAATCTTTCTTCAACATCAACCAAACCATGATATTTTTCAGGAAGCGGTCTTAAAGATTTAGATAAGTGAGTATATTTAATTGCTCTAACACTTAATTCTCCTGAATGAGTTCTCATAACTATTCCTTTAATTCCAACAATATCTCCTAGATCAGCCTTATCAAATAATTCATAGTCTTCTTCACCAACATTATCAAGTTTAACATAGATTTGAATTTGACCGTCTTTATCTTGAATATGCATAAATCCAGCTTTGCCTTTGTTGCGTTTAGTCATGATTCTCCCTGCTATAACAACTTCATCGTTGATAGCTTCTAGGTCTTCAGTAGATTTATCGTTATATTTATCATTAATCTCCTTAGAATTTGATGTAACATCAAATCTTTGACCAAAAGGGTCTAATCCCTTTTCTCTTAGGAACGCTAGTTTTTCTCTTCTGACTAGTTCCTGTTCGCTAAATTCGCGCATAACCTCATCTCCAATTTAAATAAAGTATACATATTTAGGCATTAATTGTCAATTAAAAAAGACTATAAAGTCTCTTTAATAATTGTAATAGATAAATAACCATCAGAATAACCAATAGTTAATTGATACTCTCCATTGGAAGCAATAAATGATTCATATTCACTATTTACTTCAGTTATTTTTTTATTATAACCAGCTTTTTTTACTTCCAGCAGATATTTTGAATGTTCTTCTTCGGATACATCAAATGCGCCAAACATAAAACCGGATTCATCATTAGTATAGACTTCTTTATTATTGCCACTATCAAATTTAGGTATGGTGTCAGTATATTCATTGGTTGCCCAAAACAGTTTTTCTTTACTGGGCTCTACTTTTGTAATTAATTCCGGATTAGGCTTTTCTATTGTTTCGTTTTTAGTCGTACAAGCACATATATTTAATAAAATTATTGTTAAGCAAATTATTTTTATACTTCTCTTCATGATAACTCCTTTGCTGTATTATATATTAAATTAATAAATAAATCAATTTACAAAAAAAATTGATCTATTATCAATTTTTTTACAATTATATTTACAAAATTATTTATAAAATGCATATTTACCAATTACTGGTAATTCTTTCTGTTCATCTTTAAAAGCATTAATAATTCCAATTACTGCTAATACAGTTGGAATTAATCTTAATAAATACATTACCGTAAATCCAAAGGCACTAGTGGTTGTATATTCATAAAATAAATTTCTGGTAGTTACAAATACATTAGCTATAATTAAACTGTTTATAATTTCAATTGCTATTATTAGAATGGTAACTAACATTCCTTGACCAACGTGGAATCTTAATTCTTTATTTTCTTTTTCATTGCATAATAATCCAATTAACCACAAAATTCCAAAATAGCTTAAAACCTTATAAATTTTTACATTACTTATTGAAGATTTTAAAGTTGCCTTATGTTCAATTGTAAATTTACCACACTGATTACAAGCTTCGGCATTAATATTCATTTCTGCACCACAATGCTGACAATATTTAACATCTTTCTTTTCAAATGCTTTTTTAGGAGCCGGCTTTTTAACAACCTTTTTCTTTACTGTCGGTTTTTTTTCTGCCATGACAATACCTCCTTTCACTAACATTTTTATTATAACAAACATTAAGATTAAAGTAAAATCTAAGTTTTTACTTTACAAGATTATTTTATGATTTTAATCTATAAATAATATCTTTTTAATAAATTATATTATTTTAATTTTATCAATCATGTTCAAACATGTTAAAAATTTTGTTAGTATCCAATGGATTTTTGGTTTGTTTTTCAAAAAACTTTAGTTAATACTAAGTCTTATTTGTTCTCAATTGTAGTTTTCCATAAGCCGTGAATATTACAGTATGAATAGATTTCCATGGTTTTAAAGTCTTCAACATCAAACGTTACTTCCGGCTTGCTTGTTGGATCTAATTTAATTCTTTGATGTTTATTGTTATAAAAAATACTAACCCATTCAATATAATGCTCTTTTGTCATTGGATGTTCAATACTGCCAATTTTAACAATAACCTTGCTTCCCTCTCTAATTATAACTGGCAAATGTTTTTCATTGCCTTCTTCTTTTAATTTAGGAACAAGTTCTTTCATCGGTTCGCCACAACAAACTAATTCACCACCACCAATTTTAATTAATTCAACTAAATTACCACATATTTCACATAAATAATACTTCATAATACCTCCTACTAATATAAGTATATTTCAATATAGCGAGAATATCAACAAACATTTTTCATAATTACCAAAGTTTTTTCTTTACCAAATCTCTCATAATCAGCTTGAGATTTTTCTGCAATATATTTTTCAAATTCTTTTTCGTTAAAATTTAAAATCAGATTTATAAATTTTTCTAATCTTAAATAATTATTAAAACCATCAGTATATACAACAATAATATCTGTATCAGAAATAACAATGCCTCCATTTTTAATAAAAGGAATTGCTGTTTCTTCACCAGTTATTGCTCCATATGATACACATTTACCATCTTTTATATTATTAGGATTATTTCTAAAATCTCTTCTAATAATAACTCTTGCTTCTGGCATATACCAAGGAATACCAACTTTACCAATATAAGGATCACTATTTAAAGTTTTATCATCATCAGTTTGAAATTTAACACGGCCATTTCTATCATAAATAATAATCCCACTATCACAAATATATGCATATTCTAAAAGTCTACCTTTAATCCGGGCGCACGAAGCTACCGCTCCATAATAGTCGTTTTCTAAATAATCACATTTTTTAATATAACGATCATTTAATTCCTTGACTTTGGCATTAGCCATTATTAATGTTTCTTTTAATGATGAAAGAGGCTTTTCAAAAGTCTCAACTATTGTTTTAGCAGCCATTTCTGCTCCGCTAGGTCTTGGATATCTTTTAATCATTTCTTTAAAAGAAAACTGAGACAGATTAAAAACACCAATAGGATCCCGGGTAATGCCATCTGCTACTACAGCTATATTTTCATTGGCATAAAACTGGTCTTCAATGGGGAAATTACTTTTTAATGTCTTAATATTTTCAAATGTGTTTTTATAAATTATCATAACATATTCCTCTTATCTTAATATCTATTATAATATAATCATAAGGGCAAGTCATTATAAATCCTATTAAAAAAGTGAAACATATTGTTTATAGAAAGCAGGTGATTCATTGCAAAAAGGGTTATTAATAGCATTGTCTGCAGTTTTGAAAACAGCATTATTACCAGGGGCTTATCTTAAAAAGGAATTCAATTAATTTTAAAAAGACAAATATGATAAAGTATATAAATTTACACAAATAAAAGTTCTAGCTTTAAATGAATTGATAAAAATACCAAATTATTAATTTGGTATTTTTTCTAATGATGAAGGAAATTTTCCGATAAGTTTAAGCTTTTTGTTTTCAACATAAACCCGAGAAAAAATAGCACCAGACTCTTCACTAGCTTCTTCAATTAATTTATCTATTCCATCATTGATTATATTAATCGCCTTAGCATTCCAAATAATATTACTTGGAATATTAATTCCTTGAACAGTAGCTGTATTTATAAAAAAATCTGCTTTATTATTTTTTATGTTAACTTTAAGGTTTAAATAAATATTAACATTTTCAGGCAAAATTCCTAAAGCTGGCATTCTAGATTCTATATCTTCTTTAGTATACTTATTATTTAAAAAAGTATCTAAAAATTTATCAACATTAGCTTTGGCTGCAATATCAACAGTATTATCACTATTAATTTTAATTTGAGTATTTTTTAAAGTGCTATTAAAAATCTTGTTTTCATTGAAAAAAGCTGTTAACTCTTCACTTGTAAAACTTATATCCATATCTACAAGTTCACCATAAATATAATCTTCTGCATCATTATTTATTAAATCTTTTATATATGGCAATTTATCAATAAAACTATTATAATCTTTTTCGGTATACTTAACTCCCAATCCTTTAGTCCAGATCATTCCTGGAAATAAAAAACCTAAAATTATAATTACTACGATAAAAACAGCAGTAATTATTAAAATATTTTTTAAAATTCCTTTTTTCATTAAATATTCCTTTCATTTATAAGGCTATTATAAATTATTTAAATTAAAAAAACAATACTACATCTTTGCCAATTAATAACATAAATATATAAAAATTTATTAGATGAAACTATTAATCCTCTTTTATTTAAGTTCATAAAATATAGCAGGTGATAGAATGAATGTATATGACAAAGCAATGAAAAAAATTGATGATGCTAAGCATTGTAAACCAAATTGTTGTTTTCAAACACGTGGTCTATTAGGGCCAACAGGACCAACAGGTCCAACTGGAGAACAAGGTTTAATAGGTCCAACAGGTCCAACTGGAGAACAGGGATTAATAGGACCAACAGGACCAACTGGGCCAACAGGTGCTATTTCTAGTGCCTTTGGTAGCTTAATGGGAATTTTTGAGGTGCCATTAGAAATCACTTTTACACCAACTCAAATTCCTTTGAGCGTTCAAAGTGCTTCTTATAGTAATATTGATTATTCGACCGCTAATTCGATTCAAATTATTGAGCCAGGTATTTACCGTGTTGATATTATCGTAGCGGGAGCAGCTATACCTGGTCAAGTGATTAAAACATCATTGACGATTAATGGTGTGACGCAGGATGAAGCTACACAGGCTCTCATATTTGGAGATTACACAGGAACTTTTTCGATTATAAACTACTATACACTAGCAGCGGGGGATGTGTTAGCAATTGAAATATCTTCTGTATCGCCAGACAGCTCGTTTCTTTTTTCTGTACTTGGCCCAGGAGCCATTCTGTCAGTTATGCGAATTTCTTAAAACAGTATTATAATGTCAATGCTAACTCAGAAAAATTTGGTTTCTTTAATAAAACAGCATACATAAAATAAAAAGCTCAAATGATAAAAAATTACTAGCATGTGAAATCATTAAAGAAATAATTCATGGCATAGGTAAAATATAACTGGATGTTTTAAATAATAAAGATTATAGGTGATTTGTATTAAAGAAAAATATCCAATACTTCTAGGCGAGTTTAGTCGCGGATTAGGTAAATTAGGTTATTCAATATCTAATACAACACGGAATGAAAAAAAGTTAAAGTATATAAAAAGGATACACTGGATAAACCAGAATTAAAAACCTTTTAAATAAAATAATTATACTATAATATATATGCTAATATTAATAAAAAAGAGTATGAAAAAAAGTGTATCCACCACCACCTTTTATCTAATAATATGGTTAATAAAGTTATATCCCAAAATCTGTGCAGTATTTTATAAGGACAATTGGCAAAATAGAAAAAATTTATATGGTGTAACAGCTCAACAAAGCCAAAAATGTCCTAATTGTCCTAAAAAACTTTTAAATAAAAACAAAATATAACTACTTTTTATATCAACCTGTAAACATTAAAAAACACACTAATTTTTCGTTAGTATATTTTTATTTAATCTAATCACTCGTGATTATTATTACTTGTGATTCATTTTTTGCCATTTGCTCATCCAACACACACATAGATAGAATGTCATTTGTATAATTGTATTTTTTAAAAAACATATTTATAGAATCTTCCACTTCAAATAAAGTTGCGTTTGTAGATAAATTAAACAAAAACATTATACTTTTAACTTTTACAATATCCACTTTACTTAGCAAGTCGTTTATAGCCATTAAAATTGAATCTTTTGTCCGATTAAGTCCGATACCAATACCAAACCCAACATTATGTGTGTTGCCACTAGATAAAGCAAGTTTAATATCGAAAGGATACACGGATATTAAAGAACTATATCTCGGTGTTGTACAAGAAAAAATTGCTGTAATTAAAATATTAATAATGATCCTGTATATGATAATAGATGAATAACTTTCAACAAAAACACCATTGGGTATTATATCTATTAAAGTTTTTTTATTTTCAGAATTGGCGTTTAAAACTATGAATAGCAAAGCATCTTTATTTAGATTAGAGTTAACCAAACTTAATAAATGAATAACATTAGTTATTTCAGTAACTAACCCAGTAATTATAATCACATCAGAGTCATTTACAAATTCTGCTATTCCATGTTCTTTATCAACATTTATTGTTTCAGTATCATCAATAAGTAAATACTCCGGCAAATTTATGTCAACTCGTATTTCGTCTATGATATTTTTGCCTTTTTTACCTAATCCTATAATTTTTGCCCTTGGATATTCACTAGATTCAAGCATAAAAACCTCCTAAATTTTACTTATATTATTTAAAACATATTCGATAAATGCTTCTTCATGTTTTTTATAATCACTTACTGTAACAAAATTATTATCTACAAACAAGTAAACTCTACGACCATATATTTCTTCCAACTTCACATATTCTTTAAGAACTTCATTAAGTCTTCTCCGCCCCATAAATTTTAATGGTTGGCATAAAAAGAACTTCACATCTGTATTATTTATTCTTTTTAAATGTCTATTTAATTGATTATAAAGGTCCTCATAATCTTCAAATAAGCCATGTGCAGCATATGCTGTATCTATAATAGCAACTGTATTCTTATCAATTAAACTCATTATCCTATTACATAATTCTAACGAATTTTCTTTTTCTTTATCAAATAATTTACATAATATATCTCCTAAATCAGCTACTTTTTTATAAGAATTTAAATTATCCTCAAGACTTTTCCATAAGGCTATTCTATTTTCATATTCACAACTTAAATCTGCACTTAAAGGATAACCAATAAAAACAATATTCTTTTTCATCATAATATTCTTTCTTAATACTCTAAATTTATATCATATATATTTTTAATATAGACTTGATAATCTAGCGCATCATAACAGCAAAATATAACTTTAATTTTTTCATTATTTATTTTTTTTATGGAATTTATTGCAATGTTACTTGCTTTATCTTTAGGATAACCAAATGCTCCTGTACTAATACAAGGGAAAGCAATAGTAACCATATCTAATTTTTTTTCTTTCCTATATGATTCGGCTAAATTCATACAATTAAAATAACAGTTTTTTAAAGTTATATCTTCATCATGTTGACCATTATTATAAAAAGGACCAACAGTGTGAATTATTTTGTCGCATGGCAAATTATAGGCATCTGTTATTTTGGCATTACCTTCTTCACAACCATTTAACTTTTGGCATTCGCCTCTTAATTCTGCTCCGGCTTTATAATGTATCAATCCGTCAACACCGCCGCCACCTAAAAGGGTTTTATTAGCAGCATTAACGATAATATCAACTTTTAAATATGTAATATCACAATTTAAAACTATCATAATTATTTACCTCGTTTCTCATTATTTAATTTTTTTTTCAAATTTTGTAGATAATTCATCTAATAATGGTTTTCCTTTTAAATCTTTTATCCATTCATCTGGAATGCTAGTATAACCGTATAAAATTCCTGATATACCACCGACTAAAGCCCCGATAGTATCAGTATCATTTCCTAAATTAATTGCACCTATAATGGATTCTTTAAAACTATTTGATTTTAAAGTTACCCATAAAACTGCTTCTATTGTATCTAATACATAGCCACTTGAATTAATATCATTAACATTTAAGTTTATTAAGTCCTTATTTATTATTCTTTTGTATAAAGTTATAGTTTCTTCAGAAAAATATTTTTTATAATTTGTTTTTGCCAAATTATCATATGCAACAAATTTATCTACTTCATTTAATAAATTTAATATATACTCAGTATATATAAAGCAGCCCATAATACTTATTTCATGGGCATGAGTAATTGAGGATACATTTTTGATAAGATTATACCTTTTTTCTTCATTTATATTATTATAATAAATATAGTAAACAACAGGAAGTATTCTCATCAAAGAACCATTTCCGTTAGATGAAAGGCTTGTTCCACCACATTTTGTTGCATCTACTTTTTCACGATTATATTTGCCCATGGCGGTTAATGTATTTCTACCAATTCCGAAAGTTTTATTGGTGGATTCGTTCCAATATCTAATTAACGATTCTTTAGTTGTAACTCCTAAATCGAACAGTTCATTAGTAGGGGTATATTTAGCATCATTAATCCATGCACAAAATTTATCTGCCATATCATTATAGTTAATTCCTTTTGATTGAATTATTGAGTCCATAGTAGCAAGCACCATTGAAGTATCATCAGACCAGCATCCTTCAGGGACATCGTGGCTACCATAACCCAACATTTTAGTAACTGGATTTTTTAATAATTTTTCCCTTGTTATAAATTCAATTGGTACTCCCATTGCATCTCCAATAGCAAAACCGTATAACGATGCTTTAATTATTTCTCTTTTCATGTTAATCCTTCCTTTTATTTAATTATATAAATAATTTTACCATAACTATAATTGCATAATACTAATAAATATAAATCCTAGTTTAGTATCAATATTATTTAAATATAAGGAAAATTACTTAATAACTATAACAAGCATTATATAATACGAAGCAGTTTTTATCTGCTACACCTTATTGTTTCAACTCTTGTGTTAGTTCTTTCCCACACTGCTTTTTGCAACTCAATAGTTCTTTTACGATTTAAAGTATATTCGCCTTTAAAACGATAAAGAGTTCTTCCAATGTTATCTTTAGAATGAACAAACGCATATCTAATATTTCTTGAATCATTTAACCATTTGGTTATCATTTTTTTATTTTTCTGTGGGTTAATATTTCTTTCATAAATGGTATTTTCGTCTAGACTGATTTGATTATCAAATTCTTTGTGTTTATAAAGTTTAGGAAACCAAATATGAACATTATCTTTGAAAGG
>CAYTSB010000027.1:6478-11884 GCA_964440405.1 uncultured Muribaculaceae bacterium | reverse complement strand
AAAACAAAAGTTATTTGTTCGTTTTCTGAATTGTTTTTATTGTTTGTTTCATAATATTTTAATATTTCATTAGCTCTTTTAATAATACTTTCAGGCATATTGGCAAGCGCCGCAACATGAATGCCATAACTCTTATCAATAGCTCCAGCTTTTACTTTATGTAAGAATGTTATTTTTCCATCTTCTTCTAGAGCTGCAACATGGACATTTTTAATTGTTGAATATTTTAAAGATAAACTAGTCAGTTCATGATAATGAGTAGAAAACAATATTTTACACTTAATATTTTTAGTAATATATTCTAAAATTGCTTCAGCAAGACTCATCCCATCATAAGTAGCGGTTCCTCTTCCTAATTCATCAAACAGAATTAAACTATTTTTAGTAGCATTAACAACCGCATTTTGAGCTTCCTTCATTTCAACCATAAATGTTGATTCGCCACCAACTAAATCATCACTTGCTCCAATTCTTGTAAATATTTTATCAAAAACTGGCAGAATAGCACTTTTAGCTGGAACAAAGGAACCCATTTGAGCCATAATTACTATTAACCCCAATTCTCTCATATAAGTGCTTTTACCACTCATATTAGGACCTGTAATAATTAAAGTATTAGTATTTTCATCCATTAATACATCATTAGCAACATACTCATGCTTACTTAATTTTTCTACTACTGGATGTCTTCCTTCAACAATTTCAATTCGGTTACCATTATTTAAACTTGGTCTTACTAGTGAATATTCTTCACTGCTAATTGCAAGACTGACTAAGGCATCTACTTCACTAACAATATTAGCAATTTTCTTTAAATTATCAATCTTACTCTTAACTTTTTCTTTAATGGTCATAAATATTTCATATTCTAAATTAACAATTTTTTCTTCAGCGTTTAAGATCATTGCTTCTTTTTCTTTTAAAGATGAAGTAATATATCTTTCTTTATCAACTAAAGTTTGTTTTCTTTCCCATCCTAAAGCCGGATCAATATTTTTAATTTGACCTTTGCTTACTTCAATAAAGTAACCAAATACTTTGTTATATCCAACTTTTAAATTTTTAATACCTGTTTCTTCCTTAGCCTGTTCTTCAATGCTGGCAATATAACTTTTTCCACCACTGCGAATACTTCTTAAATTATCAAGTTCAGAGTTAAACCCTTCTTTAATCATTCCGCCATCTTTTAAACTGAACGGTGGATTGTCTAAGATACTATTAGTAATTAATTCTCTTAATTCTTTTTCATCTTTTAATTGATATTTAAAATTTAATTCCTCTAAAATTCTTATAATGTCTGGTAATGTCTCTAATGAATTTTTAATTTGTAATAAATCACGAGCATTGAAATTACCACAAACAACTTTGCCGCATAATCTTTCAATATCATAGATTTTATCTAAATCTTTTCTTAATTCTTCTCTTAATAAAAATTCATTAATTAACTTATCAACTTTATCGTATCTTGAATTAATGGTATTAATATCTTTTAAAGGATTCATTAACCAGTTTTTTAACATTCTTGATCCCATGGCAGTTTTTGTTTTGTCAATTAACCATATTAAAGAATTAATTCGATCTTTTAATCTGATAGTTTCGACCAACTCTAAATTTCTTACAGTATGAACATCTAATTCTAAATACTCACTGCGATCAACAATTACTGCTTTATTTAAATGATCCAATTCTTTTAAAAGATTAACATGCAGATAATATAACAAATGTTTTATGCCAGTAATAACTTTAATATCTTTAATATCTTCATATAATTCCTGATATTTATTTTCAAGATATTCTGTATTTAAAGAAATATTAATACTGTATTTATCTTTTAATACTTCAATTAATTCCTGATCCGCATAATCAGCAAGAATCACTTCTTTAATTCCTAGATTAATAACTTCATTAATTAATTTTTCTTTAAGATGAGGAATCATAATACTAAATAAATCACCAGTTGAAATATCCGTATAAGTTAAAATATAAATATAATTAAAATCCAAAATACTACCAATATAATTATTATCATAGCCATTTAAAAAATCCAGATCGACAAATGTCCCTTTGCTAACAACAGAAATAACTTCTCTTTTAACCATTCCTTTAGCATTTTTAGCATCTTCCACTTGTTCACAAATTGCCACTTTATAGCCTTTTTCAATTAATTTCTCAATATAAGGCTTAATTGCATGATGAGGAACTCCACACATTGGAATTCTTTCATTTAAGCCGGCATTTTTACCAGTTAAGGTTAGTTCAAGTTCACGAGAAGCTAAAATACCATCTTCAAAAAACAGTTCATAAAAATCCCCCAAGCGAAAAAATAAAAGTTCATCTTCATGCTTTGCTTTGATATCCATATATTGTTTCATCATTGGGCTTAAATCATTGTAATTAACATCTTTTCTATTCATACTACATCACTTAAATATTATAACATAAAATTAAAAAAACACTAAATTTTTAGTGCTTATTTGATAATGTATATATTTTGTTTTTTGTGTTTTTATTTAAAATATTAACTCAATTCATAAATTGCTTCATTTAGTGATTCAACACAAATAAGTTTCATATTTGATTTTTTCTTTTGAATAACACTTTTAGCATCAGCACAATTGGCATCAGGAGCAATAAACACATCTGCTTTATCTCTAATAGCTCCTAAAACCTTATATTTTACACCACCAATTTCACCGACTTCACCAGTCGCTTCAATAGTTCCAGTTCCCACAATCTTTCTGCCTTTAGTTAAATCATAACTTATAATTTTATTATAAATTCCTAAGGCCAGCATTATTCCTCCTGATGGTCCTGACTCAGTAGTTTTTGTTTTAATATTTATTTGGGGAGTGGTTTTTATATCATATAAAGTTACAAAACTGATTCCTGTTTTCTTTTCATCATCAAGCATAATGACTTTAATATCTAGGTCTAAAACTTCTTTATTTCTTTTAATTTGTAATGATATTTTATCACCTATACTAGCGTTTTCGACAATAGCTTTATAATCATCAATAGAAGTAATCTCTTTATTATTAGCTTTTAAAATAATATCACCAAACTTTAAATCAGTTTTAGCATCTTTAGAAACATAAACTACCTTGTTATAAGAATCTTTAATTACTAATTCTTGTTCCGTTAAAGAAAAAGCTGCAATTGTTGCATTAGCAATTGATTCTTCTAGATAAATATGATCTCTTTCATTCATTTGATCAACTGATTCGTCTTCAAATTTAATATCATTTAAACTAGTTATATCCCAATTAGGAACAATATAACTTAAAAGTAAAAACGGAATATTACCTTCAAGCATTTTAACATAGGCCATATTAAAAGAGCCTTTGGTTTTAGTGTCATTATTAATTTCAATTCTATTATTTAAATTAATTGAACCACCCGGAGTATAAATAGCATAATTAAGCGGTATTTTAAATAGTAAAACAATTCCAACAACAACTATTAAAAATTTATAGTTTTCTTTGATATAATTAACTGTTTTTTCATATATTTTATTAAACACATTATCACCTACTTAATTATAACAAATGTTGGAGCATTTATGAAAAAAAATTTAAAAAGTTTACTAATTATTGTGTTTTTTTTAATTATCTTAACTTTTATATTACTTAATTCTAATCTGATTATTAATGAAATCATTAATATTTTTAATGTATGGTTTAAAAGACTATTCCCTTCTCTATTTCCTTTTTTTATAATTGGTGATATTTTAATAAACTATAATTTTCATTACTATTTAGGAACTATTTTTAATCCACTATTTAAATTGCTATTTAATACTGGGGGTAATATTTCCTTTATCTTTTTATTAAGTATTTTTTCTGGTTTTCCCAGTAATGCTAAATATACAAAAGAATTATATTTAAATAAATATATAAATAACAAAGAAGCAGCTTATGCTTTAGCTTATACTTTTTTTGCCAATCCTCTATTTATAATTAACATGACTAGAGAAATATTTAACAGTTCTAGAATAACTTTAATTATTTTACTAAGTCATTATTTAAGTAATGTTTTTATTGGTCTTATTTTTAGATTTAAAAATGTAAAAACTAACAATATAAAATTTAAAAAACAGGAATCATTACCATTTAATAAATTATTAACTAGTTCTATTAATAAAAATATTAATACTTTATTATCAGTTTTGGGAATAATTATTTTATTTGTTATTTTATCAACCTGGGTTACTGAAACATTCAATTTATCAATTTTTTCCAAATCAATTATTAATGGTATTCTAGAATTAACTCAGGGCATTAATAGTCTTAGATTTATTAATGTTTCTACAAATTATAAAATGTATTTAATGGTTACTTATTTAGGTTTTGGAGGCCTTAGTGTTCATATGCAAATAAAAAGTATCCTGGAAGATACTAATATTTCTTTAAAACCTTTTTACATAGGAAGAATCGTTCATATAATTATTTCTATAATTATAATTAGATTATTAATTTAGAATTATATTTAATCCTAGATTATTTTCACTAGAATAATAAGCTTCAATCAGATATTCATAACCATTAAAATCTGCCATAACTATTTTAAATGTTGTCAGATATTTTTTAGTATAAGCACTGCCACTGCTGTTAGTTATTACACTAATAGTTTTAACCATTCCAGACTTATTATCATTACTTACTGGTAATTTTCTTTTTTCATAGTCAATCATGTCTTCGTTAGATGCTTTTTCTTCAATTGTTATAACTTTATTATCAGCAGCAATAATAATATTTAAATAATTGGTATTAGTAAAGTTGACTCTAATTGTTCTAACTCCTGAAATAACATTATGAGTAACTGAAGTAATAGTATTATCAAGAAGTTTACTTTGTAAATACTCATTTAATAAAGATGATGTCACGACATAAGATGAATTAAAATTATTTTTATTTTCCTCATTTCGTAAGTCAGATAACAAATTGAAAAGAAATATCATAACAATAGACATTAAAACCATAGTAACTATTATTTCGACTAAAGTAAAACCCTTTTTATTTTTCATATGCTCACCTTTAAACTGGCATATTCGCCGTTTTTATATTTTACTATCAAGCGAAATCCTTCACCTTCATAATTTAAAGTCTTAATATAATCAACTAATGAGGGTAGTAATTTGTTATAATCTAGATTTTCCATATTTTGATATGGCACTAAATACATTTTGTCAATATTATAATTTTCAACTAAAAAACGGCAATGGTCTTTATTAGTTATAGCATCTAATTCGCAACTAATTACCTTATAACCATTAGCAATAACAGTGCTGGCAGTTTGATAACATTGAGAATTATCAGCAGTTATGGTCCAACCATTGGCACAAGTATAAAGTGGTCCTCTTTCTTCTCTTTCTCCTGATACTGAAATGTTGCAAGTGGTGTTTGATAA
>CAYTSB010000027.1:0-6378 GCA_964440405.1 uncultured Muribaculaceae bacterium | reverse complement strand
GTCCTCTTTCTTCTCTTTCTCCTGATACTGAAATGTTGCAAGTGGTGTTTGATAATGTACCACCGCTTGGACAAGTATAATTTATATTATAACTTTTACTGCAGGTGCTGCCGTTTAAACTTCCTGATGAACAATAATATTCATAACAACTCAAATTAGCTCCACTACCAGTTGAATAATCACAATAGCTGGCACATGAATAGGTTGTATCTCCACCATATCCTGGAACACATACTCCATTTTCATAACAACTTCCTGAGACTACAGAACAATAAAACCAATCTCCATCCATAGTTTCAGCATGTTGCTGACAAGCACTGCTACAAGTGTTGGTGTTTTCATACCTTGTTCCATAAACCGGATCAGGATAGTTACATTTTGCATCTGGCATAAATGATTTATATTTACAATTACAATCACATGTTTGGTAATATTTGGTGCAACCACCAGAAGTATTTACATCACATGATGTTGATGATGCTGACTTAGTACACTTACTACCATTATCACTCCAGCCACTATCACAATAATAATTTATTGTAGCGGGATAAGTTGATGTACCACTACAAGTTCCCGGTTCACTATAACATTCAGTATCCGAGCAACAATACTGATAACTAGATGTTAATATTGTACTATCACTTGTATAACAATAACCATTATTATATTCTCCTGTTGTACAAACATAATCATTTAAACTTGAATCGCTTAAATACTCATCGATACCATTTGCTTTTAAATAATCAATCATAAAATAAGTGCGATAAATATATAAAGTGTTATCAAATTTATAACGAATTTTATCTTTTTCCAAGGTCGTGGTAAACCCTCTATAAACAAGTAATAAAGCAATAGCTAAAAACAACATCATAATAATACTCTCTATTAGAGTAAAACCGTTATTCTTTTTCATATACTCACCTATTATTTAGTATATCATTTATTAATTTATTTTTCCACATAAAAAAAGATAAATACCTAGATGATATTTATCTTTAGGCATACATTATATTAGGTGATATTATGAATAGTTGTCCGCCACCATGCCCACCACCCTGTCCGCCACCACGACCTCCCAAACAATCTTCTTCGATTTTCAGAATTTTCTTAATCTTTATTTTACTGGGATTAATTTTTTATCAACTAATCATTACTTTAATTTTTCCTTTTCGATTCAATATTTTTTTATTACTCATGGAAGTCGTTTTCCTGTTCTTTCTCCTCTATCGAATAGTATGGCCTTACTAGCATTTCAGTTTTGTATAAATAATCTAAAGCCACTCTTACTTTTTTACAATTATTAAATTCTGACTCATCTAATAAAACTTTAGGTGGAATAGAAATTATAACAAAAAACAACTTTTTTTCATCATTGGTTAAGGGATATCTTTCATTATATTTGTCAAATAAAACTTCAAAATCAGTATCCAAATAATTTTTTTGATAAAATTTAATTAAATCTAGGACTGGACTATCTACTTTGGCTTTATCCCAACTTATTAAAACATCTTGTTCTCCTTTTAACAAATGGCCTATTTCTAAATTATTATGAATTAAAGCCACTCTTTGTTTATTAGTTTTTTTAACCAATTCATACCAATTAAGTAATTCTTCTTTACAAAATTCCAAAGCCGACATTATTTTAGACGAATTTCTAATTAATTCATAGTGACTAGGAGCCATATATATTTCTTTCTCTATTTCTAAAATTAAATTTTGATAATAATCTTTTAAATGTAAAATATTATCATTTATATTATCAAATATTTCATGATAATTTTCTTCACTTACTTCTTTAAAATAAGTCGTTTTATTATGTAAAGATGCTACTACATTAACCAGATCACTTGCTCTTTGCTCCTTAGGGGTTTCAATATCTTCAATATAATTAAAAACATTTAAATCTTTTCTTTCACCATCAACTAACGGAGCAAAATTGGTAAAAGCTCTTGAAGATAAATAAGCATAAAGCTCTTTAATATCTTTTTCGCCTTTTTCTTTTAAAACATAGTTTCCACTAGTTGTTTCAATAATTGTTGATTTATTTTTAATAGTATAACGATATGGTTTATAGATACTTTTTAAAACTTCTAAAGTTTTATTCATAATTTTCTGGTATTAAAATTTTATCATTTAAAGCTATTTCTTCTTTATTATTATATAGTTTAATCACATCAGGATTAACATTATATAAAGTACAGATTGATTCTAAAGTATCATTTTCCCTAACAATATGAACATGATATTTAGTATATGTTTCTTCTTCACTGCTAACTTTAGATATAATACTCTCAGTTTCACTCTTTTTTAATCTTTCATTTTCTTTTGCTTCCTCAATTACTGGAACTGGAACATCTTCATAGATCGCTTCTGGCTCACGAAATAATTCTTCAATTTCTTCTTTTGCTTCAGCCCTTGGCAGTTCATTTCCTTCAACACTGAATTCAATATTTACCTGTAAGGTATCATCACCTATTAAATCATAATAAAAGTCCTCAATATTAAAATTAATACTATCACGATCAAGATTATCAGTTACATCTACCGTAAAAGGGATGCGATAAAAAAACTTTTCCTTAGTAATACTTATTTCATTAGGGCGATATTCCCCACTGATAATAAAATCCCCTTTAATTTCATCTTCCTTAATATTAAGTTCATGTTCTAAAGACATACTGCATATTTCATGGATTCTAGAACTAAATTTTACATCTTTAACAAACGGTACCATTGTTTTCATACAAAAAATCATTCCTTTCTAATTAATCTTATGAAAAAAATGATTTAATATGTTATTTTTTAAATAGAGAATGATAAATTTCCTGATAGTTATTTACTAATATAAATTCCATTTTAACCTTAATATCTTCTGGTATTTCATCCAGATCATTTTTATTGGCTGAAGGAAGATATATTCTAGTAACTCCTTCATTATATGCACCAATAATTTTTTCTTTAATACCACCAACTTTAAGAATTTCTCCCTGCAATGATATTTCACCAGTAAAAGCAATACTATCATCTATTTTTTCTTTTAAAAGAAGACTAAGAATAGCAGTAGTTATAGCCACTCCGGCACTTGGTCCTTCTTTTTTAACAGCACCTTCTAAAACATGTAAATGTAAATCTTTGCTTTTTAAACTCTTTTCATTAATCTTGTAAAAATCTAAATTATTCTTAAGATAACTTAAAGCAACTTTAACGCTTTCTAACATTACTTTACCTAAACTGCCAGTAATTGTAATGTTATCTTTACCGTTATACAAAACTGTTTCTATTTTTAAAATTGAACCACCATATAAAGTATAAGCTAAAGCATTAACAATGCCATAATTATTAGTCTTTATTTTTAAGTTATCATAAATAGCATTATCCAGATATTCTTTAACATTATCTATAGTAATGTTTATCTTGGCTTCCTTTTTATTTAAATCATAATTAGTTACTACTTTCCTAACGATAGTTGCTAATTTACGCTCTAAATCTCTTACTCCAGCTTCTTTAGTATATTTATTTATAATATAAACAATTATTTCATCATTTAAAACAATGTTTTTACTACTTACTAAATGTTCACTAAATATCTTTGGAATTAAATGCTTTTTAGCAATATCTAATTTTTCATATAAAGAATAGGAATATAGATTAATGATTTCTAAACGATCTTTTAACTCCAAAGGAATAGTTTCTTCATTATTAGCTGTTGTTATAAATAAAACATTATTTAATGAGAAAGGCTCTTCTAGATAATTATCAATAAACATCTTATTTTGATTGACATCTAAAATATCAAGTAAGGTACTGGCAGGATCACCCTTGATATCTTTGACCATTTTATCAATTTCATCAATTAATATTAAAGGATTTTTAGTATTACATTTAATAATACTCTGCATAATTCGACCTGGAGAAGCTCCCAAATAAGTTCTTCTATGACCAATTAATTCATTAGAATCATTTAAACCACCAACACTAATTTTATAAAACTCTTTATTCAAAGCATTAGCAATTGACATCGCTAAAGTAGTTTTACCAACTCCTGGTGGCCCAATTAAGCAAATAATTGGAGCAATTAAATCTTTATTTCTTTTTTTAACAGCAATATACTCAATAATTCTAGTTTTAACTTTTTCTAATCCATAATGACTTTGATCTAGTTTTCTTTTAATCTTTTTTAAATCAACTTCATCTTTACTTAAAATATTCCAAGGCAGATTTAATAAAGTATCCAAATAATTTCTCTGTAAAGATATCTCTGGACTTTGAATATTCATTGTTTCATATTTATGAATTTCATTTTGAATTTTAGTTTTGGTTTTTGAATTTAAATCTAATCCTATTAATAATTTATTATAATTAGCTATTTCTTGTTCTTTATAATCTTCTTCACCAAGTTCTTTTCTAATTTCCTTAATCTTTTCTCTTAGAATAAATTCTTTTTGGGTACTTTCCAAACTGTTTTTTAATTCATAATCGATTTTTTTATCTAATGATAATATTTCTAATTCAATAGTTAAGTCTTTAATTAAGCTTTCTGCTCTTTTTAGTGAATTTAATTCACACATATAAAGAATTTTTTTTTCAATACTAAAAGGAATAAAAGAAGTAATAATAGCAGTTAATTTATCTAAATCATCAGTCTTTTTAACCATATTTAAAATAGAATTAGAAACATTAGGATTAGCATTAATATATTTAACAGTAATACTTTTTAATTTCTTAATTTTAGCTTTTTCTTCTATTTCATTAAATTTAGGAAGTTCAATTTTAATAACTTCTGACCCTAAAAAATCTTCATTTTGATAATTATAATAGTCTTCTACTTTAACTCTTTCCAGGCCATTAATAACTACTCTTAAACCATTAGGTAATTCAACTTTAGTTTTAATTTTACCTATTACCCCTACTCTAGGCAAATCACTTACAGAGGGGTTTTCTTCCATTTGATCAATCGGACAAACAACTAATACCTGGTCATTATGATTTTTAGATGATATTTCTACTATTCTTCTTGATAAATTATTATTTAATTCTAAACGAACTTCTTGATAAGGTAGTAAAATCAATCCTTTTAGTAACATTACGGGTAAGTTGTTTTTCATGAGATCACTTCCTTAAAATATTAGATTTTATTATATAGATAAATAGTTGTTTTGTCAAAGTATAATTACAAAAAAATAATACTATATAGTATTATTTATAATTTATAGTTTTTATGATGCTATTATCCATGGATCAACTAAAGTTCCAGTTCCACTCGAAACCAAAACATCTGCTTTTAAATTAATAACTGGCCGATAACCAAAGCTGTAAAGACCTACTTGATAGATACCAAATAGAGCGCCATATCCTGCTGAAAGTTCAAAAGCTTCTGTACTATATTTAGCAGGACTCATTGTCCAGTAGTTGTCGCCAATTTCCAAATAACATGCAAGGTTTGTTCCAGTTGCATTTCCGTATAATACTCCTGCATACCCTATTTCATCTGCTGTTATTAATCCGATTGGATATGTCAGCTTTTTATTTCCAATGCTATTACTGCTTATTGTATATAAATCTCCTGCTATATTTGGACAGCTGAATGTCGGTGTTTTATTAGTATATAATCTTAAATATGCTCCGTATGCTGAACTAGTTCCGCTTCGATCATTACAAAATCCGGAATCTGTCAAAAAACTCACATAACTTACCAAGTATCTACTAATCCTTTGATAGTACTATTTGTTGATGTATCATATGTATACCCTATATATTTGTTACTATTATAATTTGTATTAAAATTAGTTGTTCCAAGATGGGCCTTTGATCCTCTGGCTGTTGGACTTGTCCCATTATAGATTAATCTGATACTTTCATCAGCATTGATTCTGATTATTTTCCACGCTTTACCGGCAAACATGACATTGTTTTTTAACTCATAGAATGTTCCCCCAGCCACAGTACATGCATTTTGAGAATCTGATAACGAGCAATGATAATCTGTCCAAGTTCCGCCAGCCGTTGTACAGGTGGTACTATTTGCTATTTGTGCTCCACCGATATAACAAGATGTTCCACCTCTAAAATATTTAATTGTTCCTTGAGTTGAATCTCCTGCAATATTTATTTTATTATTAATATATAATCCCTGACCGTTGGTTGGACTTGACATTGCCGCAAAATTTATTCCTGATTCAGTGCTTACATAAGTGCTAGCTATTGCATCACTGACCGGTGGATGAGCTGTTAAAATTTTATTAACCAGTGTTGTTTCTTTATAAGACTCAACTAAGACATACCCTCTAAAGTTATTAAATGTTTGCAAAGCATCAATGGTTAAAGCATAGTAATTAGTTCCACCTGCTGCCAAGGTTAAATTAGTTGCCGTATGAATTTGCT